>CAZRTU010000219.1:0-3796 GCA_964603075.1 uncultured bacterium | reverse complement strand
TACCGTGTATGAGGATTCTACGTATACCCCTTCTGCGAGCATCTACAACTATGGTTTTGAGGAGATACCATTCCCTGTTATCTGCACCATAGGAGATTATTCTGATGAGGTCTTAGCCGATGTAGCGCCAGGAGAGAAGGCGGATATCATATTCGAGGATTGGACGCCTTCCTCAGGTGATACGGTGTTGACATTCAGCGTTGAGACAAGGTTGAGGGGTGATTGTGCCCCATCTAATAATGCATTGGAGAGAGATATCTATGTATCGCCTCTTATTGGTACTGGTTCTGGCGAGGGTATACCCAAGGTGTATGCGCTCTATCAGGGAATACCCAATCCGTTCAGTGACAACTCTTCTATAAGGTATGCGATGCCCCGCAAGGGAGAGGTATCTCTTGAGGTGTACAATGTTCTTGGTCAGAGGGTTATTCAGCTTGACTGGGGGATTAAGGAGGCGGGTTACTACAGTGTAGATTGGGATGGAAGAGATTCTCGAGGCATGAGGGTATCGGGTGGGATATACTTTGTCAAGTTCTCCTCAGGCGATTTCAAATCCATAAAGAAGATAGTCAAAATAAGATAGTACATACCAGTAGATTAATAATTTAAACATAACTTAGATAAAAATTGTGAGAGAGATTTATGACGTTTATCAAAGGAGGAAAAGGCTCTATGTCTACGAGAACATCCCTTAATTATATATGTATATAAATCTAACTCACTCTGTATAAAAAAGGAGCGAAGATGGAATATAAGAAGATGGCGTGTTTAATTGGATTGGTTCTCCTTACCTCTGTGGCATCTGCCGGGGAATTGCTCGTTCAGTATGATTTTCCGGAGCCATATGTAGAGAAAATTGGAGAGTATGATAGAATTTTAATGGATGGGCTAAAAAACATGGCAGCACCTGGAATGCCCCTCCTCCCAATCAAGGGAGCAAAGATCCTTCTTCCAGCTGGAGAGGCATTAAGTAGAATTGAGGTAATAGAAGGAGAGAAGATCTTTCTACCCGGTAACTACAGGGTCGAGCCGGGACAGAGGTGTTATCCTATTAGTTATGATAGTCAGGTGGATAAAACTCCACCGGATGAGGAAATATACAGTTCAAATAACGCCTATCCCGAGCAAAATTCAGAGGCAGTATCTGTTCAAAGGAAGTTTGGCTACAATATATTTTTGATAAACCTATATCCGGTTGAGTATATTCCTAAGACTGGTCAGATTTCGTACAAGAGGAATATGACGATTATTGTGCATACTGTCCCCGATGTTACAGTTCTCAACGAATCGAAGGTAATGATAAGAAAAGACAAATCTTCAAAGACAGAGGTGGCAAATCTGATAGACAATCCCTTTGAAATTTCCACATATGAGTCTATAGACAGAATATACGATGGCGGAGAGAATCTTCTGCTCGATTCTTCGGACAGCTGCGATTATGTAATAATTACAGATGAGTCCATGTCCCCTTATTTTACACCCTTTTCAGAGTTTAAGACAAGAAGGGGGACAAAGACAATGATAAAAACAATCGAGGATATATATACAGAGTATACAGGCAGTGATGATCAGGAGAAGATAAGAAATTTTATCATAGATGCATATCTTAACTGGGGCATCAGATATGTGCTCCTCGGAGGCGATGAAGAGATAATTTCACACAGGGGTCTTTATGATATTGTCAACGAGGGCAGTGGAAGTCCGACCGTCGATTATGATATTGCCGCAGACTTATACTACTCTGGCCTTGACGGTAATTGGAATACAGATGGCGATAATGCCTGGGGTGAGCCAGGCGAGGATGACCTGTTTATGGAGGTTGCAGTCGGCAGGACAGCAGTTGCAAATTCTCAGGAAGTTAACAGATTTGTATCCAAGAACCTCCTGTATCAGGATTCACCTGTTTCAGATGAGTGCATTGAGGCACTAATGGTTGGAGAGAATCTTTACTGGAATTGGGGAAAATTTTATAAAGAGGAGATAAGAACCGGTTCCTCCAACTATGGCTACACAACGGTGGGATTCCCATCTCAATTTAATGTCCAGACCCTGTATGATTACGATTCTCCAGGTCAGAGTTGGCCTGTATCACAGCTAATATCACATCTGAACAGCGGTATGCATCTCGTAAATCATCTTGGTCATGCGAGCGTCACGGGTGTGATGAAACTGGACAACAATGATGTCCTGACGTCATTCACAAATGATGGAGTTAATCACAGTCTCTTTATTGCATACTCACAGGGGTGCTATTGTAATTCTTTCGACAACAGGACGTCAAGTGGCGGATATACCTCGGATGCAATATCAGAGCATTTTACCACGAAGATAGACGAGGGTGCAGTAGCATTCCTTGGTAATTCGAGATATGGATGGGCTCAATACTCTCCAAGCACTAACGGAGGTGACCAACACTTTGATAGAGAATTCTTCGATGCGATCTTCGGTGAGGAGATCTATAAGATCGGATATGCCCAGAATGACTCCAAGGAGGACAATATATCTTTCATAAATCAGGATCCAATAAGATGGGCTTTCTATACGGATAATCTCCTTGGAGATCCAGAGATGGATATCTGGACAGATGTTCCTGAGACATTTGATGTCACCTATCCTTCAGTCATACCTGTTGGTGAATATGGTTTTGTCGTGAACGTTGCAGACAATTTAAAATCTCCTGTTGAGGGAGCGGTGGTCTGTGTAATGGGAATGGAAGATTCGCTGCTGTACTCAGTTGGTGAGACCGATGCTGATGGCAATGTAACCCTTATAACAACCGCAACACTCGCCGGCGATACCGCTACTGTTACCGTAACTACTCACAACTATATACCTTACACCGGTAATGCCGTGACTGTAGTTCCCTGCAGCATGACAGTCAATCCAGATATTGTCAACTGTGGCGAAAACACTGAAGTAACTGTATCTTTATTCGATACGCTTTCAAATCCTATTGAAGATATAATTGTAACAATTAAGGGATACGGTGTTTATAGTGAGGATACCACAGATATGAGTGGCTCCTGTAACATCTCTCTCTATCCACCCTATGGAGAGGTGTTGGCGGTGAGGGCGAGGCATTTAGACGAAACCTGGTACATCGGTAGAGATTCAATCACAGTGGTCGGTGGAACTGAACTGGCTAATCCGGATATCAGTGCACAGATACCTTCCCTTTGTATAATCGATACCCTGGTGCCAGATCTGGAAGGAGTTGTAACTGCTTCTTCAGATGAGTCAGACCTAACCCTATTTATATCCGGTTGCGGCATCGATACCTCCTCGGTCGATAAATTATCCTCAGTGTCATTGACAGTTACACCGAAGACAACAGGATCAATAACAGCGACTATTGGGAGAGAAGGATATAACCTATATCAAGAATACATACCGGTTATAGACCTTTATGGTACCATATCAGGTATAGTCAGAGATAGCCAGACCTCTAATCTCATAGGTGGTGCGTCTGTTGCGATCTACCGTGATGAATCTATAGACCCATTGTATGAGGTGGTTACTGACCAGGACGGTTGCTTCATCATCCCAGATAGTTTAAAGGTTGGTCCATTTACAATAGAGGTCATGTGTTTTGGTTATAACGACTATGCTGACACCCTTTTACTCCTCGTGGGTCTAAATTCTTATAACATTGAGATTATACCAGGTGATATGGTAAAACTCAGTGGAGTGGTTAACCTACGTGATAGAGGTGATAATTCGGGTATTAGCGTAGAGGCGTGCTATGAGGACTATAGTTTTTCCACTGTTGATGATGACAGGGGCAACTATGAGTTGA
>CAZRTU010000218.1:3169-3818 GCA_964603075.1 uncultured bacterium | reverse complement strand
ATGCGTATGATATATGTCCTCCATCCAGTTGTCCGACCGGGAGTAAATTCACCGCGGTCACAAACATTCCTATCCATGCAGCCCATGCAACGGGGTGAAAGAGAACCACACCCCGGGTAGGCTCTTTGATAAAGATATTGGTAAGAAGCAGAGAGATAATTGAATTACCGAGTTTTAGGGTAAAACCTTCCTCCAAAGAACTTACAGGAACGACTTCACTCAGGTACAGACCAATTATCATGGCTGGTATCGCGATGACAAGTCCCACCAGTGGACCAGCTGCTCCGACCTCTATGAGTGCGTTCCTATCATCTATAGGTGATTTGATCCTTATGACCGCACCAAATGTACCAAGTGGAGAAGGAGGAGGCACTGGTATGAAGTAAGGCAGGGTAGCGTTTATACCACGTCTCTTGCAGGCAAAGTAATGTCCAAACTCATGAGATGCGAGGATGAATAGAAGCGTAAAGGAAAAGGGAATTCCATAGATTAGTCCTCCCGGGAAGGAGAATTCATCGGGGCTCGCAAGCATGCCTCCAACCCAGAGTGTTGTAAACACCGTAGCAATGAACAAGGCAAGGTTTACCCATCTCTTCGATCTCCTGGGAGGCAACCACTTATGAAGGGTCAATATCATCTTACCATCCTT
>CAZRTU010000218.1:0-3159 GCA_964603075.1 uncultured bacterium | reverse complement strand
AGATTAAACTCTTTAAGGTGGTTCTTTAAAAGGGTGAATGCGTTCTTTATACGTGGTTGAACCGAGAAGATACTCTCGGAAATTTTTTCATCTATATCCATATATTGATTTATAATGTCCTCTATCATAGGGTTTATTATAACTCACATATGAAAGTATGTCAAGTAAAAAATGGAAGAGGAACTCAAAGAGATACTGAATAGGCTGAGGGAGGCCGAAAGTCGAATAAGGAGACTCAAGATTCACCTGAAGGGAGCATTGAGCCTGGCAAAAGACCACTGTAAAGAGGTGTACAGGATCGAACCCCTGGTCCAAAAGATAGAAGATGACATAAACTTAATCGAATTCGACAATAAAGGTGCGCTCCAGATCGTTTCTCAATTGAAGGGCACTATCCAAGGTCTAAAGGAAGATTTCAGATTCGAATTCACCAAGAGCCTCCAGGGGATACTGGAAAGTAAAGGTATGAAGCTTCGCGGTCAACTTCCCGTACTCTATACAGGCTTTTATCGTATAGAGACAGACTTCTATCAGGGGAAGGCTCTGATCTTCTTCGGCCCCGATAAGATTGGAAGATTTTTATTGACACCTGAAGGTATAGCTGAGTCTATATTCAATATACATGAAGGACTCCGTAAGAACTCCGTAAAAGAGGAAGATTTTATAAAAAATTTATTCCAGGCATGGAATATGTCCTGTTACATCCTTAAAAGAGAGAAGGTTCCTATAACACACTGCCTGGTACGGTTTGCAATAATCTCTCAAAAGAGACAATTTTATGAGAGTCCTTCCAGGCATAACTACAGGGACTATTCCAGATTCCAATTTGCATACGATCTCTATAGATTAAGAAAGAGTGGAGTCAAAGAGATAGACGGTAAGGAACTCAGCCTTGTATCGTCCACATTCGACGCCACTCGCAAAAAGATCGATTATATATGGGTCCCAACGAACGAGAATGGAGAGGGCATAAATTATTCGTATATAACATTCAGGTAGTTCTACCCACGCTTCGCGTACATGACCTATTTCCAGGACAATGCTCAGCATAGTGATTGTAACATACAACAGCGAAGAATACATAAGAGATTGTCTCGGGTCAATTCAACAGAAGACAAAAGATTTAAAATACGAGGTCATCTGTGTGGATAATAACTCCCATGACAGAACCGCCCAGATAATCAAAAAAGATTTTCCAGATGTGAGAATTATCTATAACAACGAGAATAAGAATTTTGCTTATGCGACCAACCAGGGGGTTAAAATAAGCAAGGGCAAATATATCATGCTCTTAAATCCAGATACCCATCTAAAAAATAATGCCCTGGAAAACCTCTGTGGTTTTTTAGATAGTAGAGAGGATGCAGGTGCAGTTGCACCCATTCTGATAAACACAGATGGTTCAATTCAACATTCCTGCAGGGAGTTCCCGACTTTCTTTAATCTATTCACCGAGTTAACGGGTTTGTCCTTGATAACAGGACGAGTCTCCCGATGGAAGATGCCCGACTTTGATTACAGTATGACCCAGGAGGTAGAGCAACCAAGTGCATCTGCACTACTTGTAAGAGGAGAGTTATTAAGAGAAATTGGCGGACTTGATTTGAGATATCCTCTATACATTAATGACGTAGAACTATGTTGTCAGATAAATAAGCGGGGATACAAGATATTCTATATCACTGATGCAGAGATCTACCACGAAAGGGGCATGTCAACCAAATTGAATAAACCTAAGTCTATACTATACTGGCACTTCGGAATGATAAGGTACCTAAAAGAGCATTATCCCCGTAATCCTTTGACCCTATTTTATACTATCATCCTTCTATTTGGAATGTTCTCCAGAACACTTATATATAGAATAAAGAACATCTCTTACCATCGCCCATGATAAACAGTCTTTACATCTTAATATCAATAACCGTTGTTTTCCCCGCATCACAAAAGCACCAAAGTGATTATGACCGAGTATTGACGTTGGTCAATATGAGAGAGTACAGCCAGGCAGCAGAGCTATTGAAGGATATATCTCCCCAAGACCCTCTGCTCGGGAGACTCAATATTTTGGCAGAAAGTTTTGCAGATGCCCTTACCTGTGACCTATCTCCATACCAGCTTGGCTGGGTCTATCAAAGACTCCAAAAGTACAGGGAAGCAATTGAATCCTACCAGAAGGCTGGTGGAGTATTGTACAGTGACGCAAGGTACAAATGCGGTGAATGCGCAAGTATAATGGGGGACACCACTAATGCCATCTCTTACTTTGAACAGGCTGGCGACTTTTTAGATTCCAAAAGACGGCTCGCATTGCTTTACGAGTCACAGGAGAAGTACCCAGAGGCACTCTCAATATGGGGTGATATAGGCGGTCCCGAATCCGTCTACAAAACGGCAGAGATATACGAGTCTGCACAGGGCAAGGCAGACTCACTATATCACCTTTTAATTGAGAATTTCCCGGGAACTCACCATGCTCTGAAGGCAATAGAGAGAGTGGAGGTAGAAGAATACAAGATGGCGGATGTCTTATTCAGAAACGGACGGTATAAAGAGGTATTGAAATATATTCCCCAGGTTGATCATCTGCGCCGGGCACAATGCCTTGAGGGGATAGGAGAATATCTCGATGCAGCAGCACAATACAGACTTGCTCGTGACCACGTAAAGGCAGGCGAATGTCTGCAGGAGGCTGGATTATTCCAAGAGGCAATAGACGAATATCTATCTTCCAATTCCGATAAGGGGCTCTATAACGCTGGACTTTTGTACGAGAGATTAGGAGATATAGATGAGGCAATAGAGGTATACGGCAGAACAATCTCATCATATAGAAGTATCGCAAACCTGAGAAGGGGTATACTTCTTCTGCAACAAAACGAGATTGATCTGGCAAAGACGTGTTTCCAAAACACCTTTCATACCTCTGGCAATTACTGGCTTTATAGACTAACTGGCGAATCTGCCTGCAAATCACATATAGAGAATAGAGCCAGCCTGTCGTATTACTCGTATCTGCTCGATACCAAGCTTGACATATCCGACATCCCTCCAGAGGAATGGATAGCATCCTTTTGTGATACCAACTATACGCTATCTTCAGATGACAGCCTTAGACTCTATAGAGGCAGCATACTACTTAGATATGGAATACTGGAT
>CAZRTU010000217.1:0-3823 GCA_964603075.1 uncultured bacterium | reverse complement strand
GAGATTTTGGGGACAGTTGATGAGGCGATAGAGAAGGTGGATGAGGCGATAAAGAAAAACGATAGACTGAAAAAAGGATTAATGCAGTCCCTTTTAACCAAAGGAATCGGACATAAGGAGTTTAAAGATACTGAAATTGGAAAAATTCCACAAAATTGGCAGCCTTTGAAGTTGGCAGATTTGTTCACTATTGAGACAGGCACAACACCACCAACAAAAAGGAGAGAATATTGGCAAAACGGCTCTATAAATTGGTTAACACCAACTGACTTGAGCAGGATTAAAAACACAGTATATATATGGGGTGGTGAGAGAAATATAACTGAAAAGGCACTTAATGAGGTTAAGCTAACTTTACTACCTTCTAACTCAATAATAATTTCCACAAGAGCCCCTGTTGGGTATGTATGTGTTCTATCAAAAAGCTCCACCTTTAATCAAGGCTGCAAGGGTCTTGTCCCTAAAAATCCTAATGATATAAATTCTGTATGCTATTGTTATTTCTTGCAAAGTAAACAATATATACTTCGTATGTCAAGTGGTGGTAGTACATTTAAAGAACTCTCTAAATTTCAAATTGAAAACTTTAAAGTTCCATTAATACCAAGGATAGAACAACAAAAAATTGCAGAAATCCTTAGCACTCTTGATAATCGATTGCAATTATTAAAGGATAAAAAACAAAAGTTTGAGAAAACCAAAAAAGGATTAATGGGTAATTTGTTGACGGGAAGAAAGAGAGTCTAAGGGGTCGATAGGGTCGGGAGGGTCTAAGGTGTCGATAGGGTCAGAAGAGTCTAAGGGTCGATAGGGTCAGGAGAGTCTAAAGGTCGATAGGGTCAGGAGAGTCTAAAGGGTCAAAGAGAGCGAAAATTTAAAAGAGAGGGGATACAATGGCAAAGATCCAAAAGTTTGAAGACATTGAGGCATGGAATAAGGCACGAGAACTAACTAAAGAGATATATAAGGTCAGTTCTTCCGGTACTTTTGCTAAAGATTTTGGCTTAAAAGATCAAACAAGACGTGCAACGGTATCTGTTATGTTAAACATTGCAGAGGGATTTGCAAGGAAAACTGACAAAGAATTTGCAAGATTTCTTGTACAATCTCACGGCTCTGCAGCCGAAGTTCAGTCAGCGCTTTACGTAGCTCTGGATCAAGATTACATAACTGAGAGTGAATTCAATTTTCTCTATACGTTAGCAGAAAGAACTTCAAGAATGATTATGAAATTTGCCCTATATCTTACAAAAGGCAAGAAAGTCAGAAGGGTCGAAGGGGTCAAAGGCGTCAAGGGGTCGAAAGGGTCATAAGAGTCTAAAAAGTCGAAGAGTCAATAGAGTCGGGGAGTTAAAGGCGTCATAAGGGTCTATAGGGTCAGAAGGGTCGTCAGACCCTACAGACTCATAAACTCAATAGATCCAATGGACTCTGAAGATCACCCCGACCCTATAGACTCTACAGACCCCTCAAACTCAATAGACTAATCTTATGTTTACTGAAGAACATATTGTTGAAGATTATATAGTCGAGAGACTACTACAAAAAGGTTGGACATACGCTCCCGCTGAAGATTTGGAACGTGAAGGTTTGGAGGAGCCGCTTCTAATCCCCAATTTAATAAGAGCTATCCAACGGTTAAATAATGGCATAGGTGATGAAGAGATTAATAAGGTTCTTAATGAACTAAAACTCACTGTTAGTGGCATAGAAGGTGCAAAGCGCATTTTGAATTTCTATAAATTCGGTGTCCCTATGAAGTTTGAGAAAGAAAGGGTTGTAAAATACGTTCAGCTTTTTGATTATCAGAACATCGAAAACAACGAGTTCATTGTTTCTCGCCAGGTTTACTACCAGGGAAAAGATAAGATCAGGACGGATATAATCCTTTTTATCAACGGTATCCCCTTGGTCAATATTGAATGCAAAAATCCCACTGATATTGGCGTCAGTTGGTATGACGCATATAAGCAGATAAAAGACTATGAAAATACTGTCCCGGAACTGTACAAGTATATGCAGATTGGTGTCGCCGCAGAAAGTAAAGCAAAATATTTCCCGATAGTCCCCTGGCAGGAGACAGTAAATACAAGCGAATGGAGAGAAAACTATAAAAATTCTATAGAGTCTTCCATTGAGATGTTCTCGAAAGAGAAATTGCTTGATATAATTAAGAACTACCTCTTCTTCCGAATCGAATTTGGAAATGCTGAAAAAGTTATCACCAGATATATGCAGTACAGGGCCTCAAATAAGATAGTCAATAGAGTCATTGAGTTTTTAGAGTCTCATGCGTCTAAAGAGTCAATATCGGACTCTAGCGACTCCCAAGACTCTATGACTCCCAGACCTACTAAGAATAAAGGACTTATATGGCACTGGCAAGGAAGCGGAAAGACCCTTACGATGATATTTGCAGCTAACAAATTGTATTATCAGGAAGAACTCGAAAATCCTACTATCTTCTTTATAGTAGACCGGTTAGAGCTTAAAGAACAACTCTCTGGCGAGTTTTATTCAATGGATATCCTGAAACCCGAGGTTATCGAGTCAGTCGATGAACTTAAAGAAGTATTAAGTTATGATGATTACAGAGGTAAAAGAGGCGTATTCATCACTCTCATCCATAAGTTCAGACCAGACGAGCTCAATGATTTACAGAAAGAGTTAGAGAAGGTCTCAGAAAATAAAAAGACCATAATGAACCGCAGGAATGTTATTGCCTTTGTAGATGAAGGACACAGGAGTCAGTATGGTGTGCTTGCAGCACAGATGAAGGCAATATTGAAAAGTTCATTCTTCTTCGCTCTTACAGGCACACCCATTTCAAAGCCGAGATACGGCAGAGACACTTACCTTGAATTCAGCTATCCCGAAAAAGAGGAACTTTATCTCGATAGATACTTCATAGTGGATTCGATAAGAGATGGGTTCACTGTCAAGATTGTATACCAGCCGAGACTCGAGGAATTACATCTAAAGAAAGACCTGCTTGACACATTCCTTGAGGAAAAACTGGAAGAGATACCAGAAAACATCCAGGACGAGGTCGAGGAAAGGATAAAAGAAAGATTAAACACAATAAATGTTATCTTGGAAGATGATAAGCGTATAAATACAGTCGCACAGGACATAGCTAATCACTTCAAAGAAAATGTAGATGGTAAATTTAAAGCGCTTGTCGTTGCAGCAAGCAGAACAGCATGTGTCAAGTATAAAAAGATGCTCGATAAATACCTCCCTTCAGAATACTCTGAAGTGGTTATGACGTCGGAAAGAGACGATAAGAAAATAATATATGGTTATGCGAAAGAGGCACGAGAAAGGTATGGTGGTGAGGAATATAAAAGCATGCTTAAAAAGATAATCGAAAAATTTAAAGAGAACGATTATCCCAGAATCCTCATAGTAACCGATATGCTTTTAACTGGTTTCGATGCACCGATTCTACAGTATATGTATCTTGACAAGCCTCTTAAAGAACACAGACTACTCCAAGCTATCGCGCGAACCAACAGACCGTACAAGGATCTGAAGGAGGCTGGTGTTGTAATCGATTATGTGGGTGTACTCCGCGAATTCAGAAGGGCTCTCGAAATGTACAGCACGGAGGATATTGAGTATGTTATCTCGGATTTGGGAAGTCTGCGCGAAGAATTTGAAAACCTTGTCAAAGATTTTGAAACCATATTCAGTGGGCTAATACTAAATTACGAGAGAGAAACACTCCTTGAAGCTATCGAATTGATAACGTCGGATCAAGATAAAGAAGAGGAATTTATTCAAAAATACAAAAAACTAAGAAAGATTTTCGAACTCCTTG
>CAZRTU010000216.1:0-3849 GCA_964603075.1 uncultured bacterium | reverse complement strand
GCTACATCATCCCAGACAAGCGTGACTTTACCATCACCTGGGATTGCTGTAAGGTGGGGTTTATCCGGGGGCCTGGAGAAGTTATAGTTGGCATTATATATTGCCTGGACCGTCTGCTTATTCCTGCGAAGGTCGTCTTCATCATAACCAAAGAGTAGAGCCATTGAGAATCTCTGGGTCTCACCTGGATGCAGTGGGAAGACACCCGATGAGAAAAACATACCGAGATTAACACCAAGAAGTTCTTCCGCGGTGGGAGGTCTCAATTCTGATAGAACTCGCCAATTCTGTTCCTCGTTCGTTAATTCATAGTAGTGAACAGGGAATATCCTGAATCCGGTCAAGCCGATCTGGTCTGATTCATCCTTATCGGTCTGATCGAAATTTGGTTCTCCTGGGGTAGGTATGCCATCTCCCTCACCCTCGTCCGGGTCCTCGTATGCCTCATCCAGGGGTCCAATACCATCTGCCCCGAGATCACTATTCAAAGGCTCACCTGTATCACATATGCCATTCTCGTTGATGTCCTCATACGACATCCAGTCTCCATCTTCATCTCCTGTCCAGTGCCAGCGAAATCTTTCGCCACCTTCTCTATCGAGATTTCCATTCTCGTCATAATAACCGCATGAATTGTAAGTATATTCACCTGGTCCACTCTCTCTCGATTCATCGATCAAACCATCGTTATCATTGTCTATATCATCCCACGGATTCCCAGGACTCTCCAAATAGGCAAATCCAGCGTATCCTGATCTTCCGCCCCACATACTTGCATTATTGTAAGACCAGGCATAGGCAAGGTCTATATCTGTATCATAGCTGCCACAATTGCTACATCCACCTCCAGTGAAAAGGTCACCTACTGCCCAGTCGATGTAATACCCGAAAAGAACCTTCTCATAGTTATACTTACCTTCATTTGTAATTGCAAAGTGCCAGAATATACAATCCTCAGTCAAAACATGCGACCACTGGAATCCCCTTACGGCGACCTCCATTCCAATACCACGTCTTGTGGTGTCGTTTTCATCGGGATAAAAGTTCCATTCGATGTCTTGGTTATCATCCATAACATAGTAGGTCTCTAAATCAGCGTTCTTCACACCCTTACCGAAATAGCCATTCCAGTATCCAGCCCAGTCTAAGGGTCTGTCCGGCCAGACACCGGGCCATGAATTGGGGTCATCGCTCATGGCAGGAGAGTCCTGATAGTAGTTGCAGTAGTATGGGACGGGTGCCCATCCCATGGGTTGGTTTGTCTCTGGATTGAGATCCATAAACTCGTAATACATCGTCTCCATAGGATGAATTGTATCGCCGTTGTTGTCAATACACTCTGCCATTACTATAACTGCCACGCCATCAAGATGGATATGCCCGCTTCCCTTGGGCCACTCCCCTGAAAAGGGCTCGTCGTTGCGTCCAATCTCGCCGGTATTATAAAACAGTGTCCTAACCATATTCCCATCCATTATTCCCCTTTTTCCCCATCTGGGATCACCTGTGTTTGGGTCAGACTTACGCGGTTGAGCATAAACAGAACATTGTGTGGAGAAAACAAAGACGGAGATCAGTAAGATTAACACGCTGCATCCCATTTTTATCCCCTTGTGGGTCAAAAGATAAGTCTGAAGTGGGCTACAGAGTTGGTATCATACTATAGAACTCAAAGGTTTTGGTAGTTAGTTATATGAAAGACCCCGATCTGTACTCACAGAACGGGAATGACGCGAGCGTTATAGTTGTTTCAAGGGGCTCAAAGTTTGTAATCCAGTGATTAATCAGAAATCAAGCCCCATTGATATTCGGTGAGTACCTCCCAGTCTGTCGAAACTACCATAGGCATAGTCAACTTTAAGTGCCACCATTTCACCAATATCACTCTGTATTCCTGTTCCAAATGATAGACCCTCTTCACTGTTTCTCTTGAATAGGGAACTATAGCCACACCTCAAAGACAGTAAATTATGGAACGTATACTCCATTCCCAGATTCATATATTCTGTATTGTCGTTTGGATGAACTGCATCCACGGCAACTGTCAGGCAATTCATCTCGCTTTTTATTATGTCCATAGCAATACCAGCCCTGAAGGTAAGAGGTAGAGGCCAGTATTCCGTTGCCAGATTTGCAGGTATCATGTCATTATTACCCATCATTGATGGGTCGATATCGTGGTAAACCATTACATCCCTGCCAGATAGTGTCATATCCATTCCGAAATTTGATATGTTCATTCCGATCTTCATATCATTGAAGTGTGTTATAAACAGAGTCCCGAAATCAATGGCGAAACTGTTAGCGGTCATATGCCAGATATGCTCCTGTATATATTTTGTGTTGAATCCTATCGAGAACCTGTCTGTTAGACTTACGGCGTAGGTTAGACCGAGGGCTATACTGCCAACAGAAAATTTCTCTCCCGTGCCCTCAGGTTCATCTATAGTCCTTACCTCCATATCCGATGTGCTGAGAGATGTCATACTCATACCGATAACTCCATAATCGCCGATATTGATTATGCCGCCTGCAAAATTAAAGTTTATGTCAGCCAGCCACCTTGTATGGGTGAATGTGAATTCACTTCTGGGTAATCTTGAGAGTCCTGCCGGATTCCAGTAGATAGCAGTAGCGTCATCTGCCACGGCAGTAAACGCACCCCCCATGCCCATGGCTCTGGAGCCTACCTCGATTTCCAGGAATGGAGCAGCTGTTGTACCTACAGCCGATACATCACTGACAAATTGACTGTACGTCTGACCAACTACTGTAACTACAAGAAGAAGAACAACAAAAATTGTTCTCATTAGACCCCCTTTATTATTTGATGATAGCGAACTTGCCTATCTTCTCGCCGATTCCAGGTGCTTCGATATGATAGACATAGAGTCCGTATGCTATATCCATACCGTCTTCTGTGATTAGGTTCCATGATTCTGCACCGTCTTTCAGGGTGCTTTGATGCTCTATCTTTTTCACAAGATTTCCTCTCACTGTGTATATTCTTATGGTACACGTATCCGGCAAGTGGATGAAGTCTATCTTTCTTTCTCCACGCCCAAATTGATAAGGATTGAATGATTCCCAGGCTGCTGCACAGACATAAGGATTTGGGACTACAGCGATCATCGCCAATTCATTTTGTGCCTTATCCTTACTGAAACCCTCGCCACTAACAACGAATTCAAAGATATCTCCACCGAGGGTATCGCCTTCCGTATTTTCCCAATCACCTCTAAAGGGTTTTGTGTTTCGTAGAGAGAATACATCGCCGGGTTGAGGTGGAACAGGGTCCTCAACGAGGATTGTATCGACCACGATACTGTCTTCATAGAATGTCGTATCAATCCGGATGGGACCAATGAGCTTTAATTCCCAGCCGGTTCGGTAGTTGACAATTGAACTTGGATCCTCAATCAGTGTTATGATTGCGTCTCCCATCGTGAACAGGGAGTCGTTATCGTTATCCGAAAACAGAAAGGGCTGAGGTATGCTGTCATCAGTTATATTCCATAGGGCGAAGTTTGTTGCTATTTCGTGAAAAGAACCAAGCAGAGCCGTCGAATTCGTTACAATTTCATCGTAGAAGACCAGTTTAAGATCAGAGGGATAGGGAGTATTCAGATTAAATATCGGATTGGTCTCACTCGTAAACATGGGGTTGTATCCAACTTCGATGCTGTGATTGTTATTCTTGACCAGCCAACCAGAGAGAGAATCTACATAGACAGATGTGGATTCGTTGTGGAAGTATAGTATTATTCCATCGATGAGTGGACTCTCATCCTCAAATGTGAGCAAATTTATATTTGTAAAAAGGGTTTCAGGCGGTGAAGCTGGGTCGTC
>CAZRTU010000215.1:0-3859 GCA_964603075.1 uncultured bacterium | reverse complement strand
TGATCCTCCTTACCCACGGAAGCTTATGCACCTCGCTTATCCGTTATATCATCTTCCAAAGGTCCTGAGATACGAAGATGAATATCCTCTTCTCTTCATGGCGCTCATAAGAGCAGAAAGCCACTTCTATCCAGAAGCGGTATCTCCCTCAAATGCGATAGGACTCACACAGGTCATACCGTCCACCGGTGAAGGCATCGCAAGGCAACTCGGCATAAATCCATTCTATCCAGAATCTCTGAAAGATCCAGAGACGTCTATAAGATTCGGCCTGAACTATTTCAATTATTGCATGCAGAGGTTTAATGGGATGCCTGAGTATGCACTGGCAGCCTACAATGGCGGTCCTACCAGAGCGAGCAGATGGATGAAGGATATACCTATTGAACAATGGGTAGAACTTATACCACGCGATCAGACCAGATTATATGTAAAGGGGATAATGGCTTCCTATCATGTTTATAAACAACTGTACAGGGACTTGCAATTTGAGGAATTAAGATATCCAGCGGACAGTTAGCAGGAGGTAGCATGCTCTTCTTATTCTTGGCAGTGCTTGTCACTTCATACGTCCCCAAAGAAAAGGTCTGGATATACTTTACTGATAAGGGATACGATACAGAAGAGGAGATGGATGCAGCCCTCCAGGAGACAAAATCCTCGCTATCTGAGAGGGTTATAAAGAGAAGACTGATGGTCAAATCTCCACAAAATGTTGTAGATTATAATGACCTCCCGGTCTGTGAGAGATATATAGAAGAGATCGAAAAGAACGGAGGAAGGGTATGCGAGATCTCAAGGTGGCTTAATGCGGCAACTTTTGTACTACCTGGACAGAAGTATGGTGACATTATAGAACTCCCATTCGTGGAGAAGATTAGACCGGTTGCGAGGTTTAGAAACCAGATTCCTGAAAAGCCGAAGGGAATAGACTACGGCGAAAGCGGCACCCAGATAAGACTCTTAGAGCTGGATAGGATACACGAGAAAGGATACATAGGCGATGGTATATTAATTGGTATACTGGATACTGGATACAAGAAGGATCTACACTCTGCCTTAAAGGACATAAATATCGTGGCTGAATATGACTTTATTTCAAGGGATTCCCTTGCAAGATACGACCAGAATGATACCATAGATCTATGGAACAGTGAGCAGATAGTACATGGTAGCCATATGCTTTCACTTTTGGGCGCCAGGGCGACTGGACAACTCGTGGGTGGTGCCTTTGGAGCGGATTTCGCTGTCGCAAGGACAGAACTCCTCTACAGGTCACCAGGCGACAGAACAGACATAATTTCGGAAGAGGGCTGGTGGATTGAGGGAGTTGAGTATCTTGAGTTTGATGTGGGTGCGGATATAATCTCCTCTTCACTCGGATACAGGAGCTGGGGCGATAGTACTAATTACAGGTACCAGGACATGGATGGAAGCACCACTCCACTCAGTATCGTCGCCAGTATGTGCATCAAAAATAATGTTCTTCTTGTTACCGCAATGGGTAATGTCACCAACTCAACAAGACCGGACACCTGTATCAAAGCGCCTGCAGATGCCGACTCCATCATTGCGTGTGGTGGTGTCGATGAAGATGGTGATTGGTACTGGCAGGGTAGCTCTGGTAGTTCCATAGGACCACCCTACGACCAGATAGGTCTGCAGGAACGCACGAGATGGAAACCCGATGTGTGCGGTCCATGGGTCTGCTACGCTGCCAATCCTTGGTGGAGCCCGGGAGATGATACCCAATCTCCATATGTTACAACTGGAGGGACCTCCTGTGCCACAGCGATGGTAGCTGGCGCTGCTACATCTATCCTCTCAGGACACAGGGTAGACGGGGAAGGTTGGGATGTGGGGAAACTCAGAGAGGCTATACTTACAACAGCCACTCTGTCGGATAGTCCTACAGATACCCTCGGCTATGGAATTTTAGACGCATATGATGCCCTATACTACGAGCCTCCATCAGTAACTCCACCTCCTTTCGACGAAGACATGATACTCTTTACTTCCCCCAATCCGTTTACCCCCGGCACCGGCAGCTCTATGCAACTACATTACAGACTGGTAAATAACTCACCTATTATGAGTGTCTACATCTTTACCCTATCTGGAAGGCTTGTTCAGGAATTTAAAAAAGGTGAAGTGTCTATGGGTAAGGGATATATAGAATGGAATGGTAGGGACACAGACGGGAATATTGTCTCGAGCGGTGTCTACATATGTCTTCTCGAAACCAGTTCTGGTAACTCGGTGGGAAAATTTGCAGTTATTAGGTAATCTATGTGACAAAAAAAGATTAATGCAAAAGATAGAAGGCCTATGATTCTGAATATCACTCTTAAACATCTTGCATTCTTTTATCTAATTTTGATATTTGACGATGTTCCAAACTATTGTGATAAAGAATCATCGAAGTATATGGTGAGGGTAAAAGGGCTTAGGCTTATACCGAAGTGTATTACCTTCTTCATTTCTTTTGCTTGCCCAAAAGAAACGAAGCAAAGAAAAGGGTACCCCGAATGGTTTTCTTAACGGCAGATTGCTGCGCCCTATGGCTAATTTCCAGAACTCACTTCGCTCAAACACCTGGAAATCTTAACGCCAACGCCTTGCAATCTGCCTAAAAAACATCATGGGGAATCTAATAAACAATATTGGCAAATCTCAAAAGATTGTATCAACTGATATGTTCGACACATAACTTTGGGACATTCTCTAATATCTAATTTTGATATTTTTTCTTATTAATTATGTATTCAACCCTGAAGAATTATATCACATTCGTGATAATTCTCACCATAGTTGGATTTGTCCTGTACTCCGAATATATGATGGGTCAGCTTGAAAGGGAGACGGAAACGGTCTCAAGAATATACGGAAAGTTTATAGGCAGTGCCCAGAATGAGGATGCTGCACTAAACATAATCTTTAGCGAGGTGATCCAGAGGGTTAAATTCCCTGTAGTGGTTGTAGACACCATGGGAAACATAATTGCCTCTACAAATATAGAGAAAGATCAGGAGGAGAGGGTAATCAAGAACCTAAGAAGGACTCATGAACCCGTGGTTGTGGAATATGAAGGGATCCCACTATGTACTGTCTACTATGGTGAGACCAGGGCTCGAGCATTCCTCAAACAGGCACCGTACATCCAGATTGGGGTCGCCTTGCTCTTGCTTGTGATAGCACTGATCTGGTTTCGCGGCATGAGAAAAACAGAAGAGACCATGATATGGGCGGGTATCGCAAAAGAGACCGCTCATCAACTTGGCACCCCACTCTCCTCACTGATGGCATGGATGGAGTATATCAAAGACCCAAAGTTAAAAAAGGAGATGACGAAAGACATAGTGCGACTGGAAGAGGTAAGTGAAAGGTTCTCCAGGATAGGCTCTGTATCCTTTAAGTACGTTAATCTAAACGAGATACTCTCGAAGAACATCGATTATGTAAAGAAGAGGATCCCTTTTATAGAGAGAAGGCTTACCATAAAAGAGGATTTCGGAGTAATACCCCATTCAAAGGTCGATGATGGACTTATGTCCTGGGCGTTCGAAAACATACTAAAGAATGCCGTAGACGCTGAGGCCTCTATAATAGAAGTCAGAACCCAGAGACGTGGTAGATATATCAGGATAACCGTCATGGACAATGGTAAGGGTGTAAAGAAGAAAGATATCAGGAGACTTTTTGATGCTGGTTACACCACAAAGGAATATGGCTGGGGTATGGGATTGTCCCTGACCAAAAGAATAATAGACCTTCACAGAGGTAGGATTTATTGTAATCCGAGGCAAGAAGGAGGAACCAGTTTCATAATTCAACTACCAATCCATAGAGCGACAAGGAG
>CAZRTU010000214.1:0-3867 GCA_964603075.1 uncultured bacterium | reverse complement strand
TTCATCTTTTCCTATTCGCATTACTAAAAGTATGAATGCAAGGACTCCTATCAAGGCAGGGACTGAAATTAAATACATTACTTCTTTCCCTAAGTATTTCGTTGCTTTTTTGCTCTGTTTTTCCAATTTGTTTGTTATTCCTTTGGCCATTTTGAAGACCTCACTTCTCTCTTGTTGTTCGGATCTTCTTCACATTTGGTTTGGAAATAGTGGACCCGAGCCATTTTGGTGCATTCTTCGGAGCTTTGACTTTCTTCCTTGAGCCTCTGTAGAAGTGTAGAGTTTTAGATCCTGTCTCTCTAATTACAATTTCACTTACTCCTCTGCTTGCTAATTTCAAAGCTGCCTGTCTAGGATTTCTTCCTGTGAAGACATGTCCTTTATAATGGCCTTTCTCTACCACAAAATTTCTTACTTTTTTTCTTCCCATAATTATCTCCCTCCTTGTGGTGTATAGTAGCATCTACGCCCTTCCCAGGATTTCTTGATCTTTCCAATATTGACAAGATCCCCAAGAGCGTATCTGATAGACTGATCTCCCCATCTGGATATTCCATGACAGATCTGACTGTATGTTACTTTCTTCTTTTTTCTTACATACTTCAGAACTACTCTGTCTCTCTCTCTCAGTCTCTCAGTCATTATACCACTTCTTTAACTTATTTAAACAATTTAGAGAGCCTATTTAATAAATAGTTTTCTGTTTACGCATAGTTTATGCGTTAAAATTGAATGAAAAAGAGTATGATTTTTAGAGATCCGTGGCGTTTGACCGAAAAGTATTTAAGTAATAAGTAGGTAATAAGTAATAATGAAAACAAAGAAAGGCAAACCGCAACTAAAATGTTTAGAATGTGGAAAGATCATAACTGGCGATCCCTTTAAGGAAAAATGTAAAGCAACTAGTAAAGGTCATGTATATAATTTTTCAGAACTAACGAACTATATGTTGAGGAATCTTAAAAAGTGATAATCATGAAAATAAAAATAAAGTGTCCGAAATGTAAAAACGAACAGCTCTATACACCAAAAAGAGGAGGAACAAGAGAAAAGGCACTCATAAAAGGTATTCCTATATGGCCGAGCTGCACTCTCTGCAGAAACAATGTAAAGATAGATCCTGAAAAATTAGTATCTGGGGATCTGAAATTCCTTGAGGCCATGGAGAGAGGAATGGATGTAGATGAGATGTGGTGGCAGATCATATCGTAATTTTTTGTTTTACTCTATTTCTTTCCCTAATACCCTCTTGTGTGATAGGGTACCTGAACTTTATAGGAATGCAGAGATTGAGATCGAACTGATCCATGTTTATTCCCTGTCGTTTTATTGGTGTTGCAGGTATGAAGTAAGAATCACAGAATCTTCCTGTCAATAACGCCCATCCTCCCTTTGCTTTCCTAAAAAGTTTAATCCATTCAAAATACTGTTCTGGAACTCCCCAATTACTTAATTTCTCCTTAGTAGTACTATTAATGAGTGAATGGAATGTTACTGCGTTCATTGTTTCTCTTTTTGCACCAGGAGGCAGATTTGCAATAGCTCGGGGTACCAATCCCAACAAAATTCCCCTTTTCCTTCCTCTTTCTGCGACTTCCTTCACATAATCATTGATTTTTGACTGGTATTCTTCCATAAAAAGAGTGCTTTCATCAAAGAACATAGCAACACGATTCTCATTATCCACAGTGCAGTTCTTCAACACATTGCTGAAAATGTAGTATATTACCATCTTTATTTCAAATGTAGTGAGTCCCCTGACATCTATTATATTTATTTGCCCGAACTCCATTTTTTGGCCTTTTAGTTTTCCATTAATTGGAGTGAGCATATTCTTTATATTGAGATGGTATGGACCCCTCAGGATATCTGTGGGATTGTATCTCTTGAGGATGTCCAGTAATTTGACCCTATAATCCGCTTTCATCATGACATGATCAACACTTTCAATGATATCATACCAGTCAAAGTGTTTTTTTTCATTTTTTGCTCGTGCTATTGCTTTATACAATCCTCGCTCCAGCTCATCTGATAGTTTTCGTGGAAACGCTGACTTCACCATATCAACAATTTCCTCCACATTGAAGTCCCTGAGATCAATATAGTAGCTGCCCTGATTATAATACCTGACACAGCTCTTCTGGCTGCCCTTGAACACTTCCTCGCATGAATAGAAGGGTAGATTCTTATTCACCATGTACATGTTGGTATAATCTCCTTCTATATCTATAATTATTACAGGTATGCGAGAGAGGGAGAATCCTTCTGCGAAGATCCTTACTGCGGTAGACTTTCCTGTTCCTGGAATACCATTTATTGCAAGGAGCCCACAGAGATTTGAGAAATTGATGTATATCCTTGCTTCAGGTACTTTCTCTACCTTTTTTTCATCTACCGTGACATAGGCTAAATCTCCGACATATACCAATCCCTCGTGGAGTATGTTTATTTTTGAAGCTTTCTTTTCCAACTTTAAGATTCCCAGATCAAAATTGAAGTCTGTTTTATCAAGGAAAGTTACTGGCACCTGTTGAAGAATTACTTTTGCCTGCTTCTCTCCCAATCTCTCAGTTAATATATCCAATACTTTCTCTTTTCCTCCTTCTTTCCATAGGGATCTGAACATATCGTAGTCCATTTTTGCAGGGGCAAGTATCTTGTCATATTTGACTCTGTTTTTTGAGTAGAAGTATGAAGTTGACGCTATCATTTCTTTTCACCTTTACAATATATCCAATTCAGTACTATAAATATCTTTCACAGATTCTATATCTCTATTGCTTTTTAGATTAATCTATATAGATTTTCATATTTCTATTGAGATAATATATAGTTTTTGGACGTGAATATAAAAAATAAGGAAATGTTTTGAGACGAGATTTTCCTTTTATAATATTTCATAAGTATCTAATCCCCCTCACTCGTTTCCGAAAGACTCTCTATATCAAGATCTGCCATGATAACATCCAAGTCTATTTCATACATATTCTTCCTTCCTTCCCTACGAGATGTTACCCATCCAGCATCTAAATAAAATTTCATATAGGTGTAAACTGTTGTTGAATCCTTTATGTCTGTGAGTTTCATGATGCCAGAGGTAGTTCTTTCTCCAGACACTATAGCAGATATAACTTTCTTTGTATATTGGGGAAATCGAGAGTACTCATTAATCTTTTTGAGAAGGTATATTCTTTCATCATGTGTTAGATCAGTACTGGGAGATATCTCAAATGTTTCTTTAGGTACTTTCTCTATGGGGGTTTTACCTTCATCTTGAATTTTCTCGAGTCTAGATTTTGCCTCTACCTTAAATCCTCCGAGATCCCACCTAGTCGATTCCTGTCTTTTTATCCACGATCTTATAACAAGAAGATACCGTGTAAGCATCTCTTTTGTTATGTGCCTTACTTTCCTAGCTTCTTCATCCTCATAATACACATAGAATATTTTATCCTCTTGGACATCAGCAGGTAGTTCATCAAGAAAATCAACTTCTGAGAATAACTTATCCTTGTATATTGATTTAAGAAAATATTTAATAATGATTTTATCCCAGTTAGTATCGTCATTGAGGATATCACGGAGCTCGTTGAAAGAGGTATATATCTTCTTGATTTCTATGTCCATTTTGTCAAGCTTTTTTCCCTCCTTCTCCGTAACAATCGGAGGCTCTAACTTCTCTACAAGACGTTCCATTTTATTCAGCCCCATATCTTTTTAGGATATCTTTGAGTTGCGATGTCATAGTTTGTAGAATCTCTTTTGCTGCTTGTTGTGTTTTTTCATCTCCCGAAGATAGCTTGTTCTCAAGAGTTATGAGTATTTCAGAAACTTTGCCAGGATCAAGCATGACTATCTCGGCTAACG
>CAZRTU010000213.1:0-3876 GCA_964603075.1 uncultured bacterium | reverse complement strand
TGTGGAATGAGATCTTCGATAACCCCGGTGAAATTTTTTTTGTAGACACAACTGTCCTAAATTACTATATAAAGGGAGTAGGTAACAGAGCAATTTCATGGCTGTCATTTTTTGGCCATGACTTTGCTGAATTTACTTGGACACAAGCCTTCATGGATTACATGGATAATGGTGGATGCATATTCATATCTTCGCAAGACTTAATATATGGTTATCAGAATTGGTGGTGGCCACCAGCAGAATGGCATATAGATGAAGGTAGTCCCCACCCCCTTAGAGTTTATTTAAAAGCACACGGTGGTAATGATGATTATATTGGTGAATCGCCATTTCAGGTAACTATATATAATACAGATATACTCACAGAAGGTATGCCTGGTGAGTTAACGGTAGACCTTACGCCTTTATATTATACTTGGGTGGGTATGTTCGAGGAACTTGATAGCCAATGCGTGCCGTTATTCTTCGATGAAGAAGGAGAAATCCTTGGCTATAGATACGAAGATCCCGAGCTTGGATTTAAGGTGGTATGGTTGTATTTTCCCTTTCATGCCATAACTGATACCGTTGCTCAGAATACGTTTATCCAGAACCTCACGTACTGGTTCGACCTTGGAATAGAAGAAGAGACAGATGAATTGACATACATGCACCCTGTAATAGTCCCCAACCCTCTCTCAAACTCCGCTGCATTAAGCTTCACCATACCCAAGAATGAGTATCTATCCATTAAGATATACGATGTAATGGGCTCACTCGTGAGTACACTTGTAAACGACAGGGTAAAAGCGGGCGAACATACTATTTCTGTAAGCACCGATGTACTTCCCTCTGGTGTCTATTTCCTTAGAATGGAAGCAGGTGAGTTTACAGGGACAGAGAAGTTTTTGGTGGTAAGATAAAACGTAAGCTGATTACTATGAGACAAATAAGTGGCATCATGGCTATTTTTATCGTATTATCATTGGGATCAGAGAACATATACTCTAAAGACTCCCAATCTTATCTACTTCCCTCTATTAATGGGGAACCTAGTAAAATGGTGTCGGCTGATATGCTCTCTGTAACTTCTTTGATACAGTACGATTGTGGAGAAAGTAATGACTATCTGAGCGACCTGCTACCAGGTGATACTATCGGAGTATTATTTGTACCACCTGTGTCTTGCTCTCTATTAGAGGTTCATTTCTGTCGATATAATTGTTGGGGAGGTTCGCCCACAAACTATTACGGCTTTGTCGTTGATGTTCCCGATACTGTGACGCTCGAATCTTTCGAAGAGTATCATGATTCTACATCCATATCAGGTCCCCCAGTCCAATCGGTGATTATTATGTCCGTCCCACTGCCATGGATATACCTTCTGCAAGGGGCTGGCATTGGGACACTCTCGTTATTCCTGGTGAACCAAATATAGGTCAGGACGCATTCTGGGCTGGATATACAATTGAGGATATGTGCCAATCGACCAAGGTAGATTTGGGTGTTCCTCCACCTTATCGTTCAATATGCTGGAAGCAGAGCGGGGCAGGACCAGAGACCAACGGTTCAGGGTGGTATTTTTCTTCGCATCTATTCTGGATAAGGGCACTCGTCAAGTTCTGCGAGCCTAATTTTACCGGTGTTACTGTAGAGAAACTAAGGGGTACATATGACACCCATGACAGAGATGTCCATATCTACTCCTGGGACTTCAATGAAGACACGTCGGGTTTAGGATTTTATCCAGATTCTGCATTTCTATGTTACACTGTAGAAGAATGTAATACTCGTAGAGTAGCCCTCATTCAGGATTCTGTTTGCAACCCTGATCCATATACAGAGAATGCATGGTGGCATGCCGTTATCCCCGGTCAAAGACCAGAAGTAAAAGTAAATTATTGGGCTGAGTTAGGATACAGAAGCGAACTTAGACCAACCTATAAAACTCATTCGTATGAATATAAGGTAAAAAGTGTTAGGAGAAGACACTCTCTTTTATATATTGAAGAAGATGAATCTTTTGGCTCAGGAATAGGTATTCATAATGCTTTTCCCGACAACTTTTACAATGTATGGAATGAGAATTTTGATGGCCATGCAGATAATTCTGTTATGGATTATTACATAACTGGAGCGGGTTTCGACGAAATCTGTTGGCTTTCGCCCGGAGGCGAAGCCCTTGTCGATTTTACTAATACACAGATATTTGAACGGTTAGTGGATTCTGGAGGGAGCCTATTAATATCCTCTCAAGATCTTGTAGGTTTGGGTTTTAATCTCGGATATGGAGAATGGGAAGCACCTGAATCACCACACCCGCTCAGGGATTATTTTAAGACTTATACTGGTATAGATGATTATATCACCGAATCACCTGTTACTGTCTTTGTTGATAACATGGATGTTATTACTTTTGGTATGCCTGATGAGATCACTTTAGACTGCACGCCATTGTACCCGACATGGTTTGGGATATTCACAGAGTTAGACCCTGAGTGTATGCCGCTATTCTATTCAAGCGATGGCAAGGTCTTAGGATATAGATACGAATCCTACCATGATTATAGATTACTCTTTCTCTACTTCCCTTTACATGCAATTACAGACCCAGAGACTCAAGATATACTGGTTAATAACTTCCATAATTGGTCAGGTGTTGGCGTTGAAAGGACTTCGGAAACGGAGATATATAGGTTTTCCACGGTTAGACCCAACCCCTTATCCAATAATACGAGATACGCATTCTCAATTGAAGAGCCCGTGCATGTAAAAATAGATATCTATGATATCCAAGGTTCCCTATTAAGTAAATTGGTTGATGAAAAATTAAAAGCGGGTGAGCACAGTTTAAAAATAAACACCGAAGGTCTCTCATCTGGTGTCTATTTCCTTAGAATGAAAGCAGGTGAGTTTACAGGGACAGAGAAGTTTTTGGTGGTAAAGTAAGAACCAGTTTATGAGTTTTCAAGGAAATTATAATATGGAAAAGAATAATGTCTTAAAAATATTTATCTTGCTTGCAATAACCATAGTTATGGGAAATACGTATGCTGAATACCGAGAGCCGTATCTCCCCCCAGGCGAAGCGAGGGGACGAGTCAGAGTAACACCCTTTCGCACACAGACGGGAGAGGTTATTGCTGAAGTGGAATTGAAAGTGATGAAGGACGTGATAAAAAACGATTTTCTGGTCAACGACGATACAACGGGCAAAGGATATCAATGGTATTGTTCAGCTGCAATGGATGAGAATGGAGGCTTTATTATAGTATGGGGAGATTACTGCAATGGCAACTACGATATCTATGCACGAAGGTTTGATAGCGAAGGTTCACCGAAGGGCTCGAGTTTCAGGGTGAACGATGATGCAGGGATGAGTTTCCAGGGGTATCCTTCAATTGCAATGGATGTGAGTGGAGGTTTTGTGGTCGCTTGGGAGGATGAGCGTAATGTTGACTCTGACATCTATGCTCAGAGATATGATCCGAGTGGTTCTCCACAGGGCTCAAACTTCAGGGTAAACGACGATGCTGGAACGAGTCACCAGGAGAATCCTTCAGTTGCAATAGACGAAAGTGGAGATTTTGTTATCGTGTGGGAGGATTATCGTAATTTGAGCAACATCTATTGCCAGAGGTATGACTCATCAGGAATCCCACAGGGTTCAAATTTCAAGGTAAATGATTATGTATGCGATTTGGTTGGGGGACAACCTACAGTTGCAATGGACGAAGGTGGAAACTTCGTGGTCACATGGATTGATTACCGCACTGGCAACTCTGACATCTATGCACAGAGGTATGATGCCCAAGGTATACCACAGGGCTCAGATTTCAGGGTGAACGACAATACAGGAACAAGTTACAGAAAGGAGCCTTTGATAGCGATGGACAC
>CAZRTU010000212.1:0-3878 GCA_964603075.1 uncultured bacterium | reverse complement strand
AAGGGGTTCGAGCAGAGATGGAAGTCAATTTTCAAACCAGCAATTAAATCTTGCAGTCTTAAACCTTACCGTGTTAAGGAAAGATTTGTTAGCGATTCAATACCTACCGATAAGTCGCGGGGTCAGGCTAAGAGATAAGAGATAGATTCTTCTAAAATTAAATTTGCAGGCTAATCTGGTAATCCTACAAGATATTCGTCTAAAAAGTTGTGCGTTGATTATACTTCTTAAGCAAACCGTTTGAATAGCGATATGAATATCTCACGACCAACACCAAAGCAATTTGATAATGCTAAATATCAGAACCTTATTAGAGGGTTAAGTGAGAATATGTCGGAGTTGGAATTTGAGGGGTCGTTAGAGGTTGTGGCATACGATATACTTGAGAACTATGAGGGATTTGAAAAGGTAGAGAAGGGACCCAAATTTCGCGGTACTCCTTTTGATTTCTTTGGATTCAAGAATGGAGAACCTTATATAATTGAATTTAAAGGCTCACTTAAAAGATTTAATTCCCCTGGAGAAATACAGAAACGTAGGATGAGAGAGGTACTTTTCTTAACAGAAGGTCTGAATTTAGCTCTTCTTCAGGTTAAATTGAGAAAAGGAGAGTATCGCATTTTCTACAAGGAAGAAATGGAAATTCTATTTCAAAGAAGGGAGGTCCCAATTAAACCTATAATAACTTGGATAAGGCAACGTATTAAATAGATCTAATGGACGCATTTTCCTTTCTGCTTATCTCTAATAGACCCTCAAACACTCAATCATAATTTTTCTTGACTTTTCTTTAAGTTTATATTATAATCCCAAGATAGAAATTAGTCGGGCACGAAATGAGAGAAAGGGCAGTTGTAGGGAAGTAAATCTTAAATAAGCTCCGGATATATATCATAAATGTAGTAGGCACTGACCTATTTAGAATTCAGGGGAATATGTTAACATTTTAAAAAGTAGTCTCAAAAGGAGGTTAATTGTATGAGGCAGTACAAAATTATTGTAGAAAAACATCCAGACGGTTACGTGGCCTATCCGTTAGGACTTAAAGGCGTTGTAGTTGGACAAGGGGATACCTATGAAGAAGCCCTTTCAGATGTTAAATCTGCAATCCGTTTCCATATAGACACCTTTGGAGAAGAAGTCCTTGAGGTTGAGCCACCTATTCTTGAGGCATTTGTTGCTGAAGCGGGGGTATAAGCATAATGCCGAAGTTTCCTATCGATGCTCCAAAACAGAGAGTAATAAAGACTCTGGAGATTTTAGGTTTTAGAATTGTCCGAGAAAGAGAGCATATCTCAATGGAAAGGATAAATCCAGATGGAACAAAAAACACCGCTCACTATGCCTAACCAATCGAAAATAAAAGCTTCAACACTTAGAACAATCTGCACACAGGCAGGTATTTCAAGGGATGATTTTCTTTCAGCATATGAGAAAACTTGATGGCGGCCTTCAGATAACAACGGCGGAAAAGACTAACGTCCAAACCCGTTGGGCTTCTTTCCCGCCAAGAACGTTATACCCTCGCAATCTCTTTCTGTACTTTCCTTCAGGTGACGGACTTACGCTACGCTTCAACAAATTCCATCGATATTAAATTCTGCTTTTAACATCGGGATAACCTTACCTCTGGGGACTTTTCCTTAATCCCACTCTCCTTTATTTTTCTATCCTCCTCTTGCAAGGCTAAAGCCTTGCCCTACTCCTTTCTCTCTTTTCTCTGCAAGGCTAAAGCCTTGCCCTACTCTCTTCTTTATTTCTCCCTCTCTCCTTCATTTTTTTCTTGACTTTTTTCAGATTTTATAGTATTATTATGTAGTAAACCAAATTTGGTATAAACTAATGAAGTTTACTAAAAGGTAAACTAAAAAAGAGTAAACTGATGGAGTTTAAATTGTACAAGATATTTCCTGTTGGGGTCCCGGTAACAGGTAGAAATTTAATAGGGAGGAAAAAAGAGATAGAAGAAATTGGGAGATCGTTGGAGATTGGGCAAAGTGTTATCATAACTGCTCCAAGAAAATATGGTAAGACATCACTTATATTTGAAATGCTGAATCAGGTAAAGATAAAGGGTTATTTTACAGGATTAGTGGATGTATTTGGTGTACTTACAAAGAGAGAACTTGCCGAGAGAATTGTAGATTCTGTGCTTGTCAATAGACGAATCAGGCATGCAATAAAAAGGGTCAAGGAGAATATTGTCAATGCAATGAAGAGCGTGGAATTGAAGCAGGTTGTCCAAGACTTTGAATTCATACTTGGGTTTTCCAATTATCAAATTGACGAGGAAGCCCTCCTGGATGAAGCACTGGACTTCCCCGAGAAATTTGCACGGAAATATGGTAAAAGAATCATCCTGGCATTTGATGAGTTCGGAGATATCTGCAAACTAGATGGCGAAGCCCTTATGAAGAAAATGAGATCTAAATTTCAATTACACCAAAGCGTCACTTATATATTCTCTGGCAGTCAGGAAACCCTTATGAAAGATTTATTCACCAAGAGAAAAAGTGCTTTTTTCAGGTTTGGTAGAGTCTTCTATTTATCCGGGTTGCCAAAGGCAGATTTTAAGTCGTACATTATCAGGAGCTTCAATCGAGAGGGAGTTAAGATAGATGAATCCTGTGTGGATGATCTTTTGTATAAGACAGATGGTCACCCCTATTATACGCAACTTGTCTGTCAATTATGCTATCTAAATGTAAAAAAGGGAAAAGAGAGGGTTTCATCAAGAGAAATGGAAGAGGCATATAAGAAGGCGATATTACTTGAGAGGCCATATTTCGAAGAAATGGAAATATCTTTGATGGAGAATAGATACCAATTACTTCTTGTCAGACAACTTCTTCATGATGAGAGATCTGCATATAAAGTAAAAGGGATAGATAAACAATACATTTATAAGCTGATTATTGCGTTACAGAAAAAAGGAGTAATTAAAAGAATTGAAAGGGGTAAGTACACCCTCACCGACCCTTTATTCAAAAGTTATTTGGAGCTAAGAAACGAGGAGTAGGAAGTTATGAGAGATGAGGTCCTGGTCTTTAGTTTTAAATTTACTTGACGGATTGGCATCGCGCTTCAACCGTTGTTAGATTAATTCCAGAACACCAAGAGTTTTTATCCCTCCCCCTTTCCTTTGTTAATCTCCCTTTCCCTTTTATCTTTAGGTCTTCTGTCTCTGGTCTTAAGTCTTTATTTCTCCCTTTCTCCTTCTATTTTCTGCCTTTCTCCCTTTCTCCTCTCTGCAAGGCTAAAGCCTTGCCCTACTCCTTTCTCTCTTTTCTCTTGCAAGGCTAAAGCCTCGCCCTACTCTTTTTTCCTTAATTCTCCCTCTCTCCTTCATTTTTTTCTTGACAAAGTGTAAAAAACATGTTATAATATATGGAGTTGTTTTGTTTTTTTTTTGCAAAGGGAGTAATAACATGGTACGAGGCAAAGTAAAGTGGTTTAATGAGTCCAAGGGTTTTGGATTCATTGAACGCGAAGATGATGGTAGCGATGTCTTCGTCCACCACACTGAAATCCAGGGTGAGGGTTTTAAGACCCTGCTCGAGGGTGATGAAGTAGCATTTGATGTGGTGGATGGTGACAAGGGACCAAAAGCAACCAATGTAAAAAAGGTTTAAAAGTCCTGACACAGTCTACCCAGGGGCCGTAGCATTTATAGCTGCGGCCCTTTTAATTTGATTACTATAAGTCAATCAAAAAGCAAGTCTTTTGCTGCAATTAATCAGTTTTTTACACAGAATTGTGAATCAGGCTGAGAGATAATATGCTTCTCCTCCCATAACGCCAGGAGTTTTTCCTCCCCCTTTCTCTTTTATCTTTAGGTCTTCTGTCTCTGGTCTTAAGTCTTTATTTCTCCCTTTCTC
>CAZRTU010000211.1:1927-3883 GCA_964603075.1 uncultured bacterium | reverse complement strand
TTAATCTTTTGGTGCTTCTACAAAAATGAAAGTAAGGAGAATAATATATAACATAATTATTTCCTCTCTCCAAGTATAATAACAAAAGGATAATCCTGTAAAGATAAATCTTTAGATTTGTCTTTAAAAGAACATAAATAGTCTTCCCTGAATCCTATTCCACTGCAAGCATCTCCATGAATTGGAGTATTTCCTCTCTTTCTTCACCTGAGATCACACTATCTGTCATCGCCGAATCAATTAAGGCATCCAGAGCCCTTAATTCATTCTTCTCAAGCCGCTTTTTTCGGAAGGCTGATATCATTGCCCTGTTGACACTCAAGATCCTCACACTATCCGAGAGCGGGGCGTCCTGGAGAAGCGTCTTTGTAATATTTGCTGTACCCTGTCTGAAAAGGTTAAGAGAAATCCTCTCACCGACTATAAGAAATATCAACAAAAGGCAGATTAGTACAATGAAAATTACGACTAACCTCATCTTACAAAGATTAAGATACCTATAATCACTCCAGCCAGATCTGCACATACATCCTTCAGGCTCATCCTACCTTTGGTCTTCTGGTCGTACAGCTCTTTTGAAATCCCAGCAGATATCGATATGCCAATACCGAGTTTATTTGCGTTATCTTTAGAAATCCCAAACTCATAATGGCTGAGAAAGTATGTGGCCCCCAAGAGAAAGGCTGATACAAATGCGTGTTCTAATTTATCCTCTCCTACCCATCTATCGTCAAATTCTGCTACATTTAAATTATTGCTCGAACTGCTAAGTAGGAGGCATATTAACAGAAGAGGCATACAAAACATCGAAATATACAGAGTAAGAACTATCTAAAAAATACGATCTTGTGTCTTATCCCCTCACAGGCCTCAAGATAGTATATTCCATTCGGAACTTCCTTACCATCATCGTCAATACCATCCCAGTAGAGGATATTACCTCTACGGGTAAGTGTTTTTATATGTCGGCCGGCAATGTCGTATATTCTCACCGAGACCAGGATTTGGGTTGGACTCCCCTGGTTAGAATATTCAATCTTAACTATACCCTTTGCAGGGTTTGGATATATGCTGGGTAGATTATTCTCTAAACTCTCGGAAACCCCCATCTCGACCACTGTAAAACTAACAGGCAGGCAACAGAGCCCTCTTACAAGTGGATCTTCGGCATAAGCCCACCAGAAATAAGTTCCTGAAGGCAACTGTAACTCACAAATCGTAGTATCTACCCCTTCTCTGATACCTGCAGTGTCTATGATTAGCCCGGTCAGCATGGAATCACTGTACACTTTAAATCCATAGGTAAGGCTATCCCCATCTATATCGTCTGCATTTTCCACAACGAGGTACACTGAGTATACAGTATCTGTATCCACTGGATAGATTGGAACAGGTGAGGAAGGCTCATGATTTCCCACAGGATATGCCCAGACAGAAACATCATCGATAAACCATCCATCATCTGTAACATATGTATCTGTGTTCAATCTGAATCGTATCCTCAGATTACAGTTACCGCAATAGTTATTCAGGGATATACGCTCGTTAATCCAATCTAATTCGTAGCCGGTGTACCCCTTTAGAGTCTGCCAGGATGCCCCATCATCAATCGATACTTCACAGTATCCGTAATCATAACTGTCTTCAAGCAAGTATCTGTGGCAAAAAGAGAGCTCAGCATAAGACGCGCACGATATGTCTAACCCACAGCTTGTGGTCAGCGATCTATCCCACAGATTGCCATAGTTACCATCGGGGCTATCTGTTGCTGAATTATCTGGGGAGTGAGACTGATTTGAGGTAACAGACCAGGGATAATCCCATATCCAGTTTCCTCCTCCCTGCTCGAAATCGTCAAGGAATATATAAGTTGGCTCACCGACAATATCCTCAAATTCTGCTTGAGAGGAATAGTTACTGCCAAGTAATGACAGGGTAAAATTAACTATATGTCCT
>CAZRTU010000211.1:0-1917 GCA_964603075.1 uncultured bacterium | reverse complement strand
AAACCATGTATGGGTCTGAGCATACAACCTCTCCACCCTCAGCTAAATAACCGAAGGCTGCAAAGGCGTCATGTAATTCTATATACGCATCGCGAGTGGATAGGAGACCGCCGACTCTATACACATCATCGAAAATGCCCACATTCTTGATTGTTACTGACATATTCACGGTCTCTGAGGGATCGATATTTCCGTCTCCATCTCCATATTCGGTATCATCTATGGTATATTCTTTGGGGGTCAGGTAAGGCCCCGATGCAAGGGCGAGTTTTATGTTCATGGGCACACATTCTGCGAGATTTCTCTCAATGGAAGCCTCATCCCAAAAACTATTGCCGTTTACCTCTGGCGAGAATGAATAACAACCCTCTTCACCGTATTGCCAGTCTAATGTAGCACCATTAACGTTATAGAGATAATAACCAGGTGGACCATATGGATAATTATTGTCACAAGTGAGATAGATAGCAAACGGCTCATATATAATATCGTAATCAGGAGGTAGCGTACCATCATAACCCCAGGGAGTCAATAGAAGTCCTGCGTAGGAGTGATATGACAGGCTTGTAACAAAATTATGCCCTTGGGTAAAATTGATATAGGCCTGTGTTTCAGGCTCGGATGCAGGAAAAGGTCCCCTATATGTTTCGTCCCAAACGTAGGGTGATGAACCAAGGTCATCATATCCCCACATATAAGGAAAATTCCTGTTAAGATCCACCCCGCTATCGCCGTTAGCACGCATGTTCTTGCGCCACATACCACCACCGCCTGGATGTTCACTCTCATTATATAGATAGCCATCAGGATTGAGTATCGGTATGAAGTATAACTCTCTATTATCTACAAGAAATTTGTATTCAGGGTCCTCTCCATAATTTTGTAGAATGCTTCTGATAGTCTCAACCAGTACATTTACAGTCACTGGTTCTCTGGCATGTATACACGCATCTAAAAGTACCTCTGGTTCATTCTCATCAACATTGGGGTTGTCCGATAACTTCAAGGCATATATCTTACCTCCTTGCCATCCTTCACCTATTTCCCATCTCTTTTTTATCAAAGTCGGGTAGACTATAGATAGTGAATCTATAATCGCATATGCCTCGTCATATGTGTAAAAATCTCCAAAACCCACCTTTCCTCTCATCTTTCTCGAATAATACTCTTCCATATCCCAGATGATGACTTCGTAATCCATTCCATACAGAAGTTCAATCTTGTGCTCAGGCACCACAGCCTCCACTGCCAATCCTCTTTTTACCTTGACTATATCAACTCCAAGAGAGGCTACACTCCGCACATCATCCGTGTAGAATCTAATCAGGCTGTATGCTGGATGGGCTTTTAGAGAATCCGTAAACAAAAGAAAAAGGGGTAGGAAAATAACGAAGATACACCGCAAACACCCTCCTTAATTCTTAATGAACCAAGGAAAATTCAAATATTCGCCATATTAAAACACAGATAAAATTGATGTCTCTTTACCCCCCTTTTATCAACAGAATGGATATATAGGGTCTGACTAGTAGAGATTAAGGTATTTATCAATCTCCCACCTTGATACCTGGGTGGAGTACTCCTCCCATTCATTCATCTTGATATTTACATATTTCCTCTTGAGTTCCTCGCCAAGTGTCTTACTTATGATCTCGGACTTTCCAAACTCCTCCAAAGCCTCAAATAAAGATCTTGGTAATGTGGTTACCTTTTTTAAAGACTCGACATCTAACTCGAATAGATTCTCCTCACGTGGCGGAGGAGGGACAATCTTCTTTTCAATTCCTTCAAGTCCAGCCATTAGAAGTGCTGCTATTGCCAGATAAGGGTTAGCTGAGGGATCCGGGCATCTAATCTCGAGTCTCCTCGAATCAAATTTATTCTTACTTATTCTGGGAATCCTGACAAGGGCAGAGC
>CAZRTU010000210.1:0-3899 GCA_964603075.1 uncultured bacterium | reverse complement strand
TCCACTCAGGAGATATACGAGAGCCACGTAGGGCCTCAACCACCCTCAGTCTCTTTAAAATCCCTTTTCTCTTATCTGCACTGCTCTCAACCTTCATCAAAGAACGGAGGGAAAGTGATAAATCCTCTATGTTCACACCTCTCAATAACTCCAATACTGCCTCGCCACCCATTAGGGCTTTGAAGCCCTCGGGCTTCTTCTCTATGATTTTATCATACTCACTGGTGGGTATAATATCGCCGACCTTGCAGGAGGTTTTTCCAGGCGAAATGACCGCATAGGATTCGTAATAGATCACTCTCTCAAGGTTCAAAAGTGACATGTCGAGTAAGACCCCTATCCTGGGTGGGGGAACCTTGTAATACCATATATGGACTACAGGTGTGGCTAACTCTATATGACCCATCCTCTCTCTTCTGACCTTGGAAAGGGTCACTTCTACACCACACCTTTCACAAACGACCCCTTTGTTTTTGATTCCCTTGTACTTGCCACAATTACATTCGTAATCTTTTACAGGACCAAATATGCGCTCGCAAAAGAGTCCATCCTTTTCAGGCTTTTGGGTGCGATAGTTTATAGTCTCTGGTTTAGTTACTTCACCATATGACCATGAAAGGATTGTCTCAGGTGAAGCGAGTTTTATCTTTACAGCATCAAAGGCAATTCCTTTACTTCTATTTGGCATTACTCCTCCTCTTCTGAGGAAAGATAATAGATCTATCTATTTCTTTTTGACAAGTTCCATATCTATACAAAGGCCGGCAAGCTCCTTTAATAAGACATTGAAGGAAATCGGTAGAGTGGGCTCGGGCAGTGTTTCACCTTTCACAAGTGCCTCGTACAGTTTCTTCCTTCCAACTATATCGTCGGACTTGACGGTCAGCATCTCTTGGAGTGTATATGCTGCTCCATAAGACTCCAGGGCCCAGACCTCCATCTCTCCAAAACGTTGACCTCCGAACTGTGCTTTACCGCCCAGGGGTTGCTGCGTAACCAGCGAATAAGAGCCTATAGACCTTGCATGGACCTTGTCCTCAACCATATGCGAAAGCTTCATCATGTAGATATATCCTATGATGATCCTGTCTTCAAAACGATCACCCGTACGTCCGTCATACAGAACAGCTTTGCCGTCTGATGGTAAATGTGCCTCTCTTAGCATCTCCTCAATTTCTCCTATCTTAGCACCTTCAAAAACTGGACAGGCAATGGTTAGAGTGAGGTACTTAGCAGCCAAACCAAGCTGTGTTTCGAGTATCTGTCCAACATTCATTCTGGAGGGAACTCCAAGTGGGTTGAGAACCATATCGACCGGAACACCATTAGAGAGATACGGCATATCCTCCTCAGGAACTATCTTCGCGATTGTTCCTTTATTCCCGTGCCTGCCTGATAATTTGTCCCCGACCATTACGCTACGCCTCTGTCCAACGTATACCTTTATGACCTTCAAAACGCCAGGTGGCAAGCTATCTCCTTCGGAGGCATTCTTGACATCGAGTTTCTCATGCTCTTTTAATCTCTTTATAACCTCATCCTGCTCTGAGGATAGTTGCTTAAATTTCTCGAACACATTAAGGTTTAGGCTTTTTTGTGTGATATAAAGGCTTTTTATATCTTCATCTTTAAAGAGGGGAATTCTTTCTCCTCTTTTGACAACGACCTTGCCCTTCCCATCCTTTATGGACGCCATTGCCTTCTTGCCCTTAATTATATTAGCCTTTCTTTCATTGCCGATCCTCTTTACTTCGGCTATTTTTTCCCTGCTCTTTCTTTGAATTTGTTCAATTCTGTTTTTTATCTCCTCTTTAGTAATCTTATCAGTTGATTTCCTTGAAAGAATAACCACGTCAGTCACAATTCCAGAAACACCGGGAGGAACTCTAAGAGACGTGTCTTTCACATCCCTTGCCTTCTCACCAAAGATCGCCCTTATAAGCCTCTCTTCAGGTGTGAGCTCGACCTCACCCTTCGGAGAAACCTTTCCCACAAGAACATCGTCAGGTTCAACCCTGGCTCCTGTTCTTATTATGCCATTCTCATCAAGATCCTTAATCGCCTGCTCAGATACATTTGGAACCTCTCTCGTTATCTCCTCTGGCCCAAGCTTCGTATCCCTCACCTGTGTCTCAAATTGCTGTATATGGAGTGAGGTAAAAACGTCCTCTTTGACAACTCTCTCAGATACAACGATGGCATCTTCGAAGTTATATCCAAGCCAGGGCATAAAGGCGACCACTATATTCTTACCAAGAGCAAGTTCACCATCCTTTGTAGCAGCTCCATCCGCTATAAAGTTATCACTCTCTACTTTATCACCGACCCTCACAATCGGGAATTGATTTATGCAGGTGTCCTGATTTGTACGATGGAACTTTATTAGGTCGTAGATATCTGGTTCTATCATGCCTTTGCGTTCTATTACTACTCGGTTTGCATCAACATAAGTTACTTTACCACCGTTCCCAGCGGTTATGACAGAGGCTGAATCCTTTGCCACTTTTTCTTCCAAACCTGTTCCCACAAGAGGTGGTTCGGGGAAGAGAAGAGGAACTGCCTGCCTCTGCATATTTGAACCCATCAGTGCTCTGTTCGCATCGTCGTGTTCCAAGAATGGTATGAGTGAAGCCGATACAGAAACTAACTGTTTGGGTGATATGTCCATATATTGCAAATCCTTTACAGGTACAATCGGATAGTCTTCACCCTTTCTCGACAGGGCAAACCTCTCAATGAAATTTCCATGTTTATCCAGAGGAGCATTCGCCTGTGCTATTATATATGGATCTTCCTCATCTGCTGTAAGGTGCTCGATCTTGTTGCCAACTTTTCCATTTTCCACTTTCCTATAAGGCGTTACTATGAAACCATACTGGTTCACTTTTGCGTAGGTTGACAGATACGATATAATCCCGATGTTTGGACCTTCGGGAGTTTCTATTGGACAGATCCTTCCATAATGCGAATAATGAACATCCCGCACTTCAAGCCCTGCTGTATCCCTTGTCAATCCCCCCGGTCCAAGTCTGGTAATTCTACGCAGGTGTGATATCTCAGCAAGTGGATTGGTTTGATCCATAAATTGACACAACTGAGATACAAGGAAGAAACTCATAACGACATTAGAAAACAATCTTGTATTGATAAGGTCAGTAGGGGTGGGCGTATTTCTCGAATGTAGGAGCATGCGTTCTCTCGCCTGCCAGTTGACCCTTCCAAGGGCGATCTTGACCTGATCACATAGAAGATCACCAACCCTTTTAAGGTACCTATTGCCAAGATGATCAACATCATCTGTGGTTCCTTCGCCCAAAGAGAGCTTCAACATCGTTTTTATTATATCAATTATATCATCAAGCAGGAGAGTATTGCCCTTTCTTTCAACTCCGAGCTTTTTGTTGATCTTATATCGACCTGTCTCAGAAAGGTCGTAATTACGACTGAAGTAATTCATTCTCAGATAGGCTTCAGCCATATCTGTGCTGCTGGGCGAAGTACCTCTCAATAGATAGTAAATCCTGTTAAACGCATCTTTCTGAGAGGTAATTTTCGAGTCCTTTTTAATAGTTGCCAGTATTATCGATAGATCCTTCATCTTAGGAACAGATACCTTATCAATTCCAAAGGAAACAAGGCTATCGCTGAGTTCCTTGGTGACTTCCGAACCTGCAAATGCAAGCTTAGCACCAGAATCCTTATCTATACAATCTTTGCCCAGGTATCTACCGCGCGCTCTTGAAATCGGAATCTCTTCCATCTCATATAGCCTAGAGAGTACCTCTTCATTTGTTACATAACCCAGAGCCTTTAGAAGAGTGGTCACAGGGAAACGATGCCTTTTATCAAGATTGACTGATAGTATATCGTTTGCATCTGTTGTAAATTCTATCCAGGAA
>CAZRTU010000209.1:0-3906 GCA_964603075.1 uncultured bacterium | reverse complement strand
GATCGAATCTACACTTCTATGCCATGAAATTTGCGGACAGCGAAGATTTCTCGGTTTATGCTTACCTTAAGGAAGTCTCTTCGACTCCATCCCTCCAGGCGAAAACAGCTTACATTAAGAAAGAAGTCGGAGTTGAGATGTCCGAGGTGGGCTATATTCAGGTAGCAGTTTGGAGGGTCACCTGTACATACACAAGCACAATTTTCCAGTGTGTTATTTTGCAGATTTCCATCAATGTGGTGTGCGCGCCAGGCTCCATCAGTTTCTTTGCTGTAATTTTCGAAGTTGAGCTCCTTCCCGCACAGGGCACACCGCCCGCTCTGTCTGATAAACCTTTCTTCTATAACTTCTTTACGAAACATTCTCAGATTGACCCCCCACTTCACCGGTCGGTTCAAGAGGCAACCTTTTCTTAGTTTGGTCGAGCGTAGCGAATTCTGTGCTTATTCCGAAACGTTTCTACCGCATCGATTAATTGCTCAGGGCTAAAGGGCTTCTCCAGGATTCCTGATACACCTGAATCGAGAATCTCTCTGGTCTGGATTTCTGCGCTTGCTGTCACAGCCAATATCTTTGCCTCTGGGTCTAAATGAAGTATCTCTTTGGTAGCCTCAATTCCATTCATCAAGGGCATCATTATGTCCATTAATACAAGATCTGGCTTGAATTCTCTATATTTTTCGACGGCCTCTTTACCGTTTCTTGCACTGACTACCGAGTAGTTGGAAAGTATTAACGATAGAAGCTCAACGATCAGGATTTCATCATCAGCAATCAATACTCTCATGCCATCCTCTGTTCAGTTACTGTTGCTGTAAACAATAGACAAAAATATACACTACCTTTCTGGCTACTATCCCCTTGCCTGGCTGTAGCAGTAAGAAGAACAACCAAAAACGTGTATGTTAATGTTCCAGATAAAGTAATAAGACTTTGGCCCGGCTACCTTCCAGTTATAAAAGATGTTATATGATCTTGTATCTGCTTTCTCAGACGGTCCTCGGAGATGAAGGAACTCAGAAAGTCTGGTAGATTATTATCTGATACTTCTACTGTCTGTGGTAAGCATATAGATATCCAGGGTATTCCCGCAGCAGAATATTGTTCCAGATCAACGGTCTCTCCGCCGGCATAAAGGGCGAGCATGTAATTTTTACTGTCAAACGTCCTCTCGAATGTTGTCAACCCTCTACTCAGTCCGGTCATCTTTGGTCTGAGAAAGAATCTTATTGTCTTAACAACTTCTCCATCCTCCTCAAATGCTAAGAGGGCCGCTACCTTATTCACTAGATTCATAATATTTTTTTCGGGTTAAAGTTTTTAAAAACACCCGTAATCACCAAAACCCATTCCAACAGAGGAGAACCCAAACTAACCCCTGACCAGATTTCGCGCATTCCACCCTGCTGAATAAAAGGTGCCGAGGGAGGGGTTTTGGAGATCGTACACCCTCCCCAATAATTCTATCAAGGACCCACACGGCCTGTCGTTGGTGGCTCAGGATCTACTGGTGGTGGGTCATACTTAGCAAATGCCGTGGTGGCAGTTGCTATAACAAGGATAAGTGTAATCCCTATGATCCAGAATCTCCTCATAAAATTAGACATAATACCTCCTTTCACCATTTATTAAAGAGCAAAAAGCGTGTCAGAAAAATACTGCTTCTGCACAATTGCTTTGATTACAAAGGCTTATAAAATTTTGTACTTTAGGGACTAAAATTCAGCGATACCCAAAATTGTAAAGAAAATTTACATGTTGACATGTACGTGTAAAGAAAATTTACAATTATTCTGATTCCTCAATTCTCTATCAAAACGCAGAATAACGTCGCATTTTCTTAGTTAAAGGAGCTCTGCGTAAATCTAATGTTTAGAATTAAGGGAGATTGTTTATGTCTGAGCAGTCAATAATAACGGTAAAAATTGTAAAGAAAATTTACAAAAGTTTTATAAAGAATATTTCTGCATTTTCTTATCGAGGGTTGGTCTGGTTATGCCGAGTATCTTGACTGCTTTTAGTTTGTTTCCACCTGTGGCTTTGAGAACTGCGATTATTGCCCTTTTTTCTGTTTCGGCGAGTGAAATGGGGAGTAGTGGTTCTTTCGTCTTATCCGGTATTTCCTGGATTAGGGATTTTGGAAGGTCCTGATCTGTGATTTTCTTGCCTTCTGTCATAACTATGGCTCTTTCTATAATGTTTTCAAGCTCTCTTACGTTGCCAGGCCAGTGATAATTGTTGATCAGGTATAGGGCTTCGGGTGTAAATCCCGTTACGTTCTTGTGTGTTTTTTTTCTAAACTTATGGAGAATGTGCAAAGCTAATATAGGAATGTCTTCTTTTCTATCTCTCAGTGGAGGAACCAAAATCGACATTACGTTTAATCTGTAGAATAGATCTTCCCTGAATTTCCCCTGATCTATTTGGTTTTTTAGGTCCTTGTTAGTTGCAGCCATAATTCTCACATTTACGTTTTTTACCTTTGTTGAACCAACTCTCCGTAGTTCACCATCCTGTAGAACCCTGAGCAGCTTTGCCTGAAGATCAGGATTTAGCTCTGAAATTTCATCGAGAAAGATAGTTCCACCATCTGCCAGTTCAAAGAGCCCCTGTTTATCATTTGTAGCTCCCGTGAAGGCCCCTTTGACATGTCCAAAGAGTTCTGATTCAAGTAAATTTTCAGGTATAGCGCTTGAGTTTACTACTATGAAGTTTTTATCCTTCCGTGGACCGTTATAATGGATAATATCTGCTATGAGCTCTTTACCAGTGCCTGTTTCACCCTCAATTATCACCGCAGAATCGACACCAATGATCTTTTCCAGGGCACTATAAACCTGTTGCATCGGTTTACTTTTGCCTATTAGTTTGCCAAAGCTATATCTATCTTCCACAGTGGTCTTAAGATGAGAGATCTGATCTTTCATGGTTATGTTCTCGAATTCTAACAACTTATTGGCGGTCTTAAGTTCCTCTATCAACATGGCATTTTCAAGGGCTATGGCAGCCTGGTCACAAAATGCCCGTAAGAATTCAAGATCGTCAGAGGTAAAGGCGTCTTTTCTTCTCCTGTCATCAATGTATACTGCACCAACCACACGATCCTTGATTTTAAATGGAACACATAAGATAGAGAGAAGTTTGAATTCTGCTATGCTCTGCTTTTCCTTGAATCTTGGTTCTTTTTGCGCATTGGCAGTTATTATCAGTTCGCCTTTCTTTTCAACATTCTCAACTATGGTTCTTGAGAAACTAGACATATCTGCTATGGAGTGTTTATCCATTTTTCTTGCAGTCTTTACCTTTAATTCTTCTCCTTCTCTTAACAGTATTAAGCCCCTTTCAGCTCCCATAACCTCAATGGTGAGGTCGAGTATTTTTTCGAGCAATTCGTTTATGTCCATTGTAGAGTTTATTATCTGACTCATCCTGTAGAGGGTTTTGAGTTTTTTGTCTTCTCCAGGAACAGGTTCAAGAAATATGGGAGAGAAGTCTTCAAATTTTGATATGAGCGAATTTGCCCTTCTAAGATCCCGGGCTGCGTTTAATTTCTTGAATATACCCTCTGCCTTTTTTATTCCTTTAATGGTTTTTTCAAGGAGACCTTCTTGCCAGAATTTCCTGCCAATTTTTTCCCTTATAGAGAACATCTGTTCACCAAAAACAATAAAGGATTTTGCTAATTCATAATCTGCCTTCAGTTCTTCTAAGATCTCCATGGATTTTGAAAAAACTCCGAGGGCTTTGTCTATTTCCCCCTTTTTTGTGTAAACAATACCCAGCACTCTATTCGTGATTCCCAGATTCATTTTATCATTGATCTCTTCACATGCCTTGATGCCTTCCAGACAGTAGTATTCAGCGTCTTTTAGGTTATCTGTCCTTAAATAATATTCACCCAGGCTG
>CAZRTU010000208.1:0-3913 GCA_964603075.1 uncultured bacterium | reverse complement strand
TTGCGTTCGGTTATATCGCGGTCGACTCCCCGATATCCTGTTAGTTGATTTTGCGAGTCGAAGATAGTTACTGCTGTACTTTCCATATATCTTTCAGAGCCATCCTTGTGTCTGAATTTACATTGAAAATCCTTCCATCCTTTACCTGAAGCCAGGGTCTTCTTAAGCCGCTTAATACTTTCAGGGGTTTTGGCACTCTCAACCCACATATCGGTTACAGGGTGTCCGATAACATCTTCTACCTTGTACCCCAGGATATTCTCTATAGCAGGATTTGAGTAAGTGTGTATTCCTTTTTTATCCATCTCCCACACCCAATCACTCATAGATTCGATAAGAGAACGATAATACTCCCTTTCTTTATTGAGTTTTTCCTGTGCCAATTTAAGTGCCGTGATGTCGCGGGCTATGCCAATCAAACCTTTGATTTCCCCCTTTGAATCAATATGAGGGACCTTGATTGTGTGAAACCAGCACGCTTTTTCTCCTTTTCCCGTCATACGTTTTATACGTTCCAGTGGTTTTTTTGTCTTGAAGACAAACCGATCATCTTCGATGTTTTTCTTGGCTTCCTCTTGATCTTTGAATAGCTCACGGTCGTTTTTACCGATAACCTGTTCGAGCGATAATCCTAAGAAATCCAGGATTTTTGGATTGGCAAGAAGATATCTGCTTTCCAAGTCCTTATAGAATATTGCGTCCTGCGCGGACTCGACCATAAATTGGTACTGTTTAAGTTCTTCTCCAATCTGCTCACGATTGCTGATTTCCTGTTTAAGCTGCTTGTTGATTAGTTTTAATTCAGAGGTGCGCTTTTCTACCAACTCCTCAAGCTGATTCTGATATTTTCTCAATTCCTCGTCTTTTTGCCTGCGCTCTGTGATGTCTCTCATTATGCCCTGGGCTGAAATTACCTTTCCATTTTTGACAATGGGATTGGCATTTATTTCCATGGTTACAATCTTTCCTTTACTGTTATACTGGTCTATCACAAAGTTTTTGAGCACCTTGCCCGATAATACTGTTTTTAGTGCTTTCAAAGCTTTAGGCATCTCACTAATAGGTGTCGTCTTCTTTAGATATCTTCCTATCAGCTCTTCCGGCTTATAACCGTGGATTTCCTCTACCCTGGGGTTCACATACTGGATAATACCCTTTGGAGAAAGCCTGAAAATAATCTCGTGAGTGTTTTCTATTATTGCCCTATGCCTTTCTTCGGATTCACGCCGTGCATCTTGGGTTTTCTTACGCTCACTTATATCACGGAAAACAGCCATAACCGCTGGATTCCCCATGTAGTCAAATTTAGCGGCATTAACCTCGTAGAATTTTTTCTTTTTATCTTTGGTTATTGCCTCAATTTCATAAGGGGGGATTTTTATTCCCTTCATACGTTTAATCAGATTATCCTTTAATATCGTCTTGGTCTTATCCGGTAGGGTATCTATATCCATAAAATTCATACCAATCAAATCAGATTTTTTATAACCGGTAATCTCTGCAATTCTATCCGAGACTTCTAAGATCTTTCCTTTTCCATCAGCAATTATTACAGGGTCGACCATAAAGTTAAAGAGAGTCTGGAAATATTTTCTTGACTCTCTGAGTTTTTCTTCAGTATCTTTGAGACTGGTTATATCTTTAATAATACCCAGAAAGGCTACGGGCTGATTATGGTCATCCTTTATTACGGTGGAGTTGATTATACCGATAAAACGAGTTCCGTCTTTTTTAATGAACCCATATTCCGCATCTCGTACTATACCCTCTTTTAACGTTCTCTTTAGATTTTTAAGAGCCCTTTTCTGGTCTTCCTCTGAGATGAATTCAAATGCATTTCTCCCAATCAATCCCTCGGCGCTATCGAATCCGAAGAGTTCCAATGTCATGTCAGATACCTGTATAATAGTTCATTCTAAGTCAGTCACGGTCACGGCATCCGGGCAGATTTTAACAAACTTCCCAAGCTCCTTATGTAATTTTTTCTCTAATTTTTTCATTTGTCTCAGGATATATCTATGATTTTTTGATACCTTACGATCCGAGTTAAACCATAAACTGAGATGTCATAACCAAATGCCTCGAGGTTTATCTTTATGTCGTCTGCTATGGGACCTTCGTCTTCTACAATCAATATTTTAGTCTTCGGCATTTATTATTTCACCTCCCCATAACTTGGCTGGTATTTCAAATTAATCTCAAATTTTGTTCCGCCTCTCTTGTCAAGCTCTATATCTCCCTTAAGTCGTTTCATTTTCAGTCATCGAGGCTCGTTTGTCGGTGTGGAAGCTCGTATCGAAACTTGAACCTGGAGACTTGATGCTTGTAAAGTACATTTTGTAATCTATTTGTAGACGAGACTCGAGAATCGAAAGCGAGCCTCGTTACCAGCATCGACAACGGTAAACGATTTTCAGTCATCGAGGCTCGACATGGATGCTTCAGGTCTTGAGTTACTTCAATTGTCAACAACAGTTCATGGGCTCTATATAATATAATACAAAAAAACTAAAGAAAAGTCAAGAAAAAATTTGGATATTATGTTTAATAAAAAAAACTCAAAAGTGTTTCCACTGGATTCAATTCTTACGGGTAAACTCTGGCGTATCCTTAGTGGGTATGTTGAAATATCTTCTAATATATGCATGGATACGATAACTGGCTTTACCATCGCCATAAGGGTTTTTTCTGCTCGCCATAAAATCATAGAGTTTTCTATCTTTTAATACCTTTGATACAGAATCTACTATTCGTTCCTTTTCTGTCCCAACGAGGATTGCAGCACCTGCAGAAATGACCTCGCTTCTCTCGGTGACATTCCTCATAACGAGTACCGGCTTACCGAGAGAAGGAGCTTCTTCTTGGAGACCACCCGAGTCAGTAAGCACGATATAGGAACTCTTCATTAGAGAAATAAATTCGAGATAGGGAGGAGGCTCAATAATCTTTATCCTATCTATATTTCTTAATAATTCGTTTACAGGACCTCTGACATTTGGATTGGGGTGGACAGGATAGACGATTTCGACATTATCAAATCTTCGAGCGATTTCAAGGAGGGCACGACATATCTCCCTTATTGGTTCTCCAAAGCTCTCTCTCCTGTGGCAGGTCACGAGTATCTTCTTTCTTTTTTTGATTTCTTTTTTCTTGCTTTCTTTATTCAGTTTTTCAAGTGCAAAGAACAATGCATCTATGGCTGTATTCCCCGTGATAAATACGTTTTCGGTGAGACCCTCTCTTTTTAGATTTTCTTTTGACTTTTCTGTTGGGGCGAAGAGCAGTGTTGATAGCCTGTCCGTAAGTGTCCTGTTCATCTCTTCGGGATAGGGATTTTTTATATCAAAGCTTCTGAGACCCGCCTCAACATGGGCTACGGGTATACCCTGGTAGAATGCTGAGAGTGCTGCTATAAAGGTGGTTGTTGTATCACCCTGGACACAGACCATATCGGGCGATATAATATTATATGTCTTTTTAAAATATCTGAGGGCTTTTGAAGAGATGTGGTACAGATCCTGTCCCTCAACCATAATATTGAAATCGTAGTCTGGAGATAGGGAGAATACATTGAGAACCTGATCGAGGAGTTCTCTATGCTGTCCTGAGGCGATTAGGGTGGTTTCAAAGCTATTATCTCTACTCAGCAGTCTCACAAGCGGTGAAAGTTTGATTGTGTCGGGTCTTGTTCCTATTATGAATGCTAATTTTGGCATTTACAATTCCCATCATTAAGGTTTTGTCCGCATCGAGGGCATAGACCCTTGCAATCGGGTCTGCATAGCGGTTTTATTGGCATGTTGAGAAGTATGGTGTCCCTTATAAAAGGGATGATATCTATATGGTCGCCAGTGTAGTAGTATGTTTCACCATCTTTGGATGTCAGCTCAATCTCTTTGTCTTTTGATATATG
>CAZRTU010000207.1:0-3952 GCA_964603075.1 uncultured bacterium | reverse complement strand
GGAGATTTATTATTCCATAAATTAAAGATAGTGTTTGATAATTGTATTATCAACCTGGCTCTTGGGTGCGACCATCGCTATAACCTTGAGTCCTGTCTCATCCTCTACTGCCTCAATCGCCTCATTATCCAGGGGATTCGCCATCACAACAACTATATACTTGTTATCCGACTTGACTGGAATAACCGAGTGCTTCTTGGCTGTGGTTCTCAAGATAAGAGCAAGTGGTCTCACATCTACTAAAAGATCCGGGACATACAGTGGGAATCCAAGCATCCTGACAAATATCTTTACAATCTCCAGCTCCCCCAGCGTCTCAAGTCTTATTAGATTCTCTTCAATAGCCCCCCCCTCCTTCCACTGGCGATCCATTGCCTTGGTGAGGTCTCCCTTCGATAGAATCTCTTCTTTTATGAGCGAATCCAAAAGAGTATTCATCTTATCATTATGTTGTGACGTATTTCATTCGCGCCCTTGCTAAAGCAACGTATCCTTTTATCTCTTCTTTCATTTCCTCCGAGAGCCTTTTCTTCTCGATCATATACCTAAAAATCCTCAATGCAAGACGTGGTTTGTGATCTTCAAGGAAGCATAACCCAAGAAGCTTCATTTTCTCAAGGTCATCCGGGGTATCTCTTAGTTCTTTCTGTACTACACCTATTGCCTGCTTATTAAGTTTTAGATTTCTGTAAACCTCTATCTCTTCCTTTACGTCTCTCTTATATCCTTTTTCCATATAGTCCTTGATGGACTGTATAGTGGTGCTCAAGAACTCCACGTCTTCTTCTGTTAAGCCCCCTTTTTTTATCCTGAAGAGCTTATCTAATGCTTCAACTCTGACATCTACCTTAAGGTAGATATTCTTAACCTTGTCAAGGAGGAGATCGTGACCTGACAGGAGTGTCAACATCTCTTCGTATTCATTTATGTATTTTTCGATGCAGGAAATCTCTGAATCCTTCTTCAGATACATATTGAACCACTTTATTGCCTCAAAACCGAGGTTTAGTTTGGCGTTTAACTGTGCAAGTCTGAAATAGAGATCAGATCTATCTATGCCATACCTGAGCATCTTGCTACAAATCGCTGTGCCGTTCTCATAGAGTTCGTCTTTTATATAAAGGTCTATTGCTCTAAGATAATTATCCACTGCTGATTTCTTGTCTCCTTTCTTCATATACATATCGCCGAGACGATTATATACATCACCTGTCTCGCCTCCCTGATCTAGGATCTCCCTGTAGAGCTCTATCGCCTTGTCCCACTCTTTTTTCAGCACATACTTCTGTATTGCACTATCTAACTTTGCCCTGATCATCTTCTATATGTTAATTATTCAACACTGAACATCACCGAATACACCGAGAAAACTGCTTCTAAATCTTATCTTTTTCAACTTTAAAGAACTCAGTGTTCTTCCGTGTTTAATTTTTTATTTAAAAGAACCCAGTGTCTTTCGGTGTTTAATTCAGCCCCTCAATACCATTCTCACAACCCAGTCTCCCCAGAAGGCGGTGATGAATGCGCCTGCAGATAAGAAGGGACCGAAGGGTACCTTCCTCTTCCTCAAGGGAACGCTTATGAGTGCACCCACCAGGGCACCAAAGAAGAGCGTAAGCAGGACTCCTATGGGTCCGAGGAATGCACCTATCATACCGAGAAGTTTTATATCTCCTCCTCCCATAGCATCCTGCTTTAGAATCAGCTTTCCTAAGACCGCCAATAAATAAAGAACACCAATCCCAACGGCAATTCCAATAACAGACTTGAGCAGCAAAATCGTCCAAAAACTCAAGACGAACCCCACTGCTATCCCAGGGAGTGTAATCACATCTGGAATTCTTTTCGTTTCTAAATCTATGAGAGAGAGTGCTATCAGTAAGAGAAAGAATATCAGGAATGCAAGGGTCTTTACTGTCAAACCGAACCTGTAGTATGTGAAGAGGAATATGAACGCCGAAAGCAGCTCGATGATAAGGTATCTTGGTGGTATTCTTGCGCCGCACCTTCTGCATCTTCCCTTGAGTATAATATAAGACAGTATCGGTATGTTATCGAACCATCCTATCCTCTGACCGCAGCCATCACATCTTGAATAAGAGAGTCCTATCGGGAGTTTCCTGGGCAGTCTGTATGCAATAACCCCAAGGAAACTCCCGAAACAGGCACCCAGAATAAATAACCATAGTACCATATACGTGGTGACTGGCAAGGTTTAGGCGCTCAGCAGCAAATAAACCGCGATAGATACCACCAACAGCTGTTAGGTAAGTTAATAAGGGGTTGAGAGAATGGTATCAGCCGTCGCGTGGACATTATCAGGTTCTGGTACATTTACGATGTCAGCATTCAATACATAGTCATCGTATGGGTCGGCAGAAGTATAATCTTCAAACGTGAACGTCACATTATCCCGCGGTGGAGACACGTAAGGGGCAATAAAACCCGCCAGCGCATTATAAGTAACTGCCACCTGCGGAAACTCACCGTATTCGACGAAATAGAGTCCAAGGCCTTCCCTTATTATCGACACGTCTGCCACTGCTGCCTTACATCTTGCCCTTTCCTGTGCACCCATAAACCTGGGTATCAGTATTGCAGCCAGAATACCCAAGATGATAACAACGATCATAAGCTCTATAAGTGTAAATCCCTTCTGGTTTCTCATCTCTGTTCACCTCCTTTCATTCCTGATTTAAACTGACAACATCACTCTCTAAAGAGAAGCAGAACTGCAAAAATTGATCTCTATAAAACATCACCCCCTCGGTTACAGAATTAATATATAAAACATCCAAAGAACGTTCTATTTCATTTGACCGACTATGTCGAACATAGGCAGGTACATAGACACCAACATCACCCCTACGAGCCCTCCCATAACCACAATCATTATAGGTTCCAATACTGCGGTCAGGTTGCTAACGGTTGCGTCCACCTCTTCGTCATAAAAAACCGATATCTTCTCAAGCATATCGGGTAACTGGCCGCTCTCCTCGCCAGTGGCAATAAGCTGAGTCACTATGGGAGGGAATACCCCGCTTGCCCTTAAGGGCCCTACGATGCTCTCACCTGCGGCAATTCTCTCTGCAGACATAAGGACGGTATTCTCTATAACCTTATTACCCGCTGTCTTGGCTGTGACACGGAGAGAATCAACTACCGGGACCCCGCTGGTCAAAAGGGAACTCATTGTAACGGAAAACCTGGATATCGCAGTCTTCTGAATCAACGTTCCAAAAATAGGAATCCTGAAGGTCAGGGTATCGACAAAGGTCTTGAAATCGTCTCTTCTGATAAGGTATTTCCAGAGTAGAATTAAGCCAATTATAATCAATATAACCAGCCAGATATAATTCCTCATAAATGTCGAAAGACTAACTACTGCCTGGGTTAGAGCCGGAAGCTCGCTGCCGAGTCTCTCGAACATACTCGCAAAAGTTGGTATGATCATTGTGAGCATGAATATCAACACTCCGACAGCAACCACAAATATTACTGCTGGATATGCCATAGCCATCTTGATCTTTCGCTGAATAGCTATTGACTTCTCGAACCAGTTTGCAATATTAATAAGGCACGCTCCCAAAAAACCGCCCTCTTCACCTGCCCTAACCATTGCTACATAGAGCTCTCCAAATATCTTCTTCCTCTTATCAAAAGCCTCATGCATAGATAATCCCTCTTCAACGTCGGTCGTTATACCATTGACATTGCTCTGGAATCTCTTATTTGTCATCTGGTCAGCCATACCTCTAAGCGACTTAACAACCGGAACTCCTGCGTTCACCATGGTTCCGAATTGTCTGGTAAAGGTAGCTACTTCCTTTAAAGAGATGCCTCCAAACATTCAATCCCCTTTCAGGATTATTTAATAATACCAACCATCAATGGGAATTGTTTCCCTCCAATATCTGCTGTAGTTCTCTCTGGTCATTGGTATAATTCATGG
>CAZRTU010000206.1:0-3961 GCA_964603075.1 uncultured bacterium | reverse complement strand
AAGATTATAAAAAAACACCTTCTGGAAGGAGAGATGAGAGCAGGTCAATCTATAGGCGTAAAGATTGATCAGACTTTGACACAGGATGCCACGGGCACCATGGCGTATCTTGAATTCGAAGCAATGGATATACCTGAAATCAAAACTGAGCTCTCTGTGAGCTATGTCGACCACAATACATCTCAAATGGGGTTTGAAAACGCTGACGATCACAAGTACTTACAGACTATCGCGGAGAAATACGGTATATATTATTCAAGGGCAGGAAATGGTATCTGTCATCAAGTCCACCTTGAAAGGTTTGCATTACCTGGAAAGACCTTACTCGGTTCAGATAGTCATACACCGACCTGTGGCGGTATAGGAATGTTGGGAATTGGTGCAGGAGGTCTGGATGTTGCCTGTGCACTTGCCGGGCTCCCTTTCTATTTTACATACCCCAAAGTTCTAAGGGTTAACTTAACTGGCAAACTTCCAAAATGGGTATCATCAAAAGACATTATCCTGTACTTATTAAAGCTTCTTACGACAAAAGGCAATGTCGGTTGGATGATAGAATATAATGGTCCCTCAGTAAAGACCCTAACCGTGCCTGAGAGAGCCACTATCACCAATATGGGCGCAGAGTTAGGAATAACCAGTTCATTATTCCCAAGTGACGAGGTTACGAGCGACTTCCTAAGGGCTCAGGAGAGAAAAGAAGGATGGACTGAACTAAGTGCGGATAAAGATGCAGAGTACGATCGTATAATAGATATTGATTTAGGTAGTCTTGAGCCTCGATTGGCTGCTCCCCATAGTCCGGGAAATATAGGTTCAGTAAAGGATCTAAAAGGCCTCAAAGTCGAGCAGGTCTGTGTGGGCAGTTGCACAAATTCTTCATACCAGGATCTGATGAAAGTAGCCAGAATGGTCAAAGGAAGGAGAATACCTTCTAATGTAAGTTTTGCGGTGGCTCCCGGGTCGAAACAGGTTCTACGGATGATAGCTGCTAATGGCGCTCTGGCAGATTTGATAGATTTTGGTGCAAGGGTTATGGAGTGTACCTGTGGATTTTGTATAGGTAATAACCTGGCCCCCTCAACAAATGCCGTCTCTATCCGAACCAATAACCGTAATTTCAAGGGACGTTCTGGTACATCATCGGCAAATGTCTATCTGGCGAGTCCTGAAACAGCTGCTGCCTGCGCAATTACAGGGGTTATCACCGATCCAAGAGATTTAGGAATTGAATATCCTGAAATCGAAATTCCAGATAAATTTCATATAGATGACAGCATGATTATACCACCTGACAAGAAGAAAAAAATCAAGATCTACAGAGGTCCGAATATTGGCGATCCACCAAGAAATGAGCCGTTGGTTGAGGATCTTGTTGCTAAGGTTACGATAAAAGTTGGGGACAAGGTTACTACTGACCACATAATGCCAGCAGGAGCCCGTCTTAAGTATCGGTCAAACATACCTAAATATGCTGAATTCGTTTTTGAACCCGTAGATCCTACTTTTCCAGAGCGCTGTTTGGAAAACAAAAAAATGGGAAAAGCAAGTTTTATTGTTGCTGGTCTTAGTTATGGACAGGGTTCTTCAAGAGAACACGCTGCTATCTGTCCCGCATATCTGGGAGTAAAGGCTGTAATAGCCAAATCCATTGAAAGAATTCACTGGGCAAATTTAATCAATTTTGGCATCATTCCTCTGATTTTCACAGATCCTTGTGATTATGATATGATAGAGGAGTCAGAAGAGTTGTCACTAAAAGATATTAAAGCCGCCCTAAAAGATAGTAGCACATTTAACGTAAGGAACCTGTCAAAAGATAGTGATTTCGTCGTTAAGTTAGATCTCAGCAGAAGAGATAGAGAGATCCTCTTAGAGGGTGGACTATTAAATTTTATTAGAAAGAAAAGATAGGAAGTCTTAAAATCAAAATTAATTACCGCTGATTACTGTCCTCTATTAGTCTTTCCTTTCAACCTTTCGGCATCAATCGGGAAGTAAGAAAAGTGATTTGGAAGATAGATGCATACCGGGCATTACTTTCGTTCTATGCAAAGACTATGATCTCATCATCTACTAACGGCAAAAAAATATACATAACGTATATACCGTGAAAAATAATATGAAAGAATATGACAAACCACAGGGACCGTATTAAATATCAAATATACAACTTGTCTGATGCCAGCCTGCCTGTGGGCAAGGGAGTAATATTAAATATCAAAATTTTAAAAAATATAACTTGCCTGACGGCAGTCAGGAATCACTATTCAAAAATGCTCCGAGTCCTCTGTGGTTCCCCTGCACCATATATAGGTACAGGGTGAATCTGTGGTTAGATTGTTCACACTACCATAACGTATATGAGGAGGTAAAAAATGGAATATCAGAAATTAGTATTACCGGAATATGGAGAAAAGATCGAGGCTGGTGACGGAAAACTCGATGTGCCTGAAAATCCCATTATTCCTTTCATCGAAGGAGATGGAATTGGTCCTGACATATGGCGAGTGACTAAAAAGGTTATCGATCAAGCCGTAATGAAATCATACGGAGGTAAGAAAAAGATTGTATGGTTCCAGATTTATGCTGGTCTATCAGCACTAAAAAAGTATGGAAATGACAACGTTCTACCCGAGGATACATTAAGAGCTATGGCAGAGTATAAGGTTGCTATCAAGGGTCCCCTCACAACTCCTGTGGGCGGTTTTGATTACGTGTGCCTGGTCTGTGCTAAGGAACAGAATGGGGTTAATGGTAAACGACCAGAAAGATGTATTAAATGCGGATCGAAATACATTACTCCGCGGTTTCGGTCTCTCAACGTGGGTCTACGCCAAAAGTTAGATCTATATGCCTGTGTGCGTCCTGTCAGATGGTATAAAGGTGTGCCCACTCCTGTTAAGCATCCAGAAAAATTGGATGTCATTGTTTTTAGAGAAAATACGGAGGATGTCTACGCAGGGATTGAATTCAAAGAAGGTTCTGAAGATGCAGGGAAGATTATCAGATTTTTGGAAAAGGAACTTAAGAAGAGTATTCGTCAAGATAGCGGGGTTGGTATTAAACCCATCTCGATATTCGGCACTAAAAGATTGGTGCGCAAAGCGATTAACTATGCAATTAAGCATAATAAACCAAACGTGACTCTGGTTCATAAAGGGAATATAATGAAATTTACTGAAGGCGCATTTCGTGATTGGGGCTATGAGCTGGCGAAAAGTGAATTCAGGGAGCAGATAATAACCGAGCAGGAATTATGGGATGACTATGATGGTAAAATGCCCGAGGGAAAAATCCTGATCAAAGACCGTATTGCTGATCAGATGTTTCAACAGGTATTACTTCGACCCGATGAATACAGTGTGATAGCTACGCCCAATCTAAATGGTGATTATCTATCTGATGCATGTGCTGCACAAGTTGGAGGATTAGGTATGGCGCCGGGTGCAAATCTTGGTGACGAAATCGCTCTATTCGAAGCTACTCATGGTACCGCACCCAAATATACAGGGATGGACAAGGTCAACCCTACTTCGTTAATTCTTTCCGGAGTCATGATGCTCAAGCACTTAGGGTGGGACGAGGCTGGTGATATGATTGAGAATGCATTAGAAAAGACAGTCTTTCAGAAGACCGTCACATATGACCTTGAAAGACAGATGCCAGGTGCGGTTAAATTGAAGACCTCTGAATTTGGTGACAGGATTATTGAGAATATGAAGAGTGCGTAATATCGTCTTTATTCCATTCTCGGGTAGTATCAAATAGAATTATGAAAGAATATGACAAACCACAGAGGTAATATTAAATATCAAATATTAAAAATTAGAGAATGTCCCAAAGTTTCGTGATAAAGAATATGCTGAGGGTAAAAGTGCTTAGAGCTGTACCGAAGTTTGTTAGCTTCTTCATTTCTTTTGCTTGCCCAAAAGAAACGAAGCAAAGAAAAGGGCACCCC
>CAZRTU010000205.1:2807-3963 GCA_964603075.1 uncultured bacterium | reverse complement strand
AAAAATGGGAGATACCAGGGTCTAGGGAAACATTTCCAGACAATATAAGAGTTATAGCCCTCGATGAGTTTTCTGATTACATCTGGCTTATCACATCAACTGACCTCTGGCATTATCATCCTATTCTGAAGGACATAGAAAAGTTTCCCCTTCCTAAAAAGACTACATCGCCACTGATCTCCTTCACTGGAGAATACGTATACATAAACATGGAGGAAGATTATTATAGATTTGACCGCCTCTCGGGAGAATTTGAAGAGACAGAACCATTGCAAGGACTTGATTGGAAACCCAAAAGCAAGCCTCGGGATTTCACCCAACTTACCCCATACTTCGTTCAGGATAAAAAATTGCGCATCTATTATATGACATGTGTTATCCCCGACGAAAGCTACCTCTGGGTTGGAACTGAAGGTATGGGAATTATCAAATACGATATCTATACTCTACAGAATGAGCACATTAACTTTGGTGTACCCGTAAGAGGTGTCAGGGCACTGCATGCCAATAATGACAACGTATGGATTGGCGGCGATACTAATATCCTGACCCTTTGGAATAGAGAAAAGAACATCTGGCAGTATTTTGATCTTTCTGATTACAGTATATACACCACAGGAATAAATGAGATCGACACAGACGATAAGTCTGTATGGCTTGCAACAAGAGAAGGCTTGATAAGATATGATTATGATGAATTTAGAATCTACAATGTCTTTGATGGCTTGCCCAGTGAGAATATCACATCTATAGAAGCAGAAGGTGAGGATATCTGGGTCGGCACTGATTGGGGACTCTCGAAAATTGTCAATGATAGGGTAATCACTGAAGATATGACAGATGGAATAAGAATAAACGACCTTCAACTTTTTGGTGATAGCCTTTTGATTGCTACTCCCTATGGTGCATTTGTAAAACATGGAGAGGAGCTCACCAGAATCGCTGACAGCACGGGAATCCTCGGAACAGGGGTTACGGTTATGGCTGGGAAAGAACTCTTGGCTACAAAATTGGGAGTATTAACGGAAAAAGGGCGGATGCTCACCTATCCTGTGGACCTTCCTGATCCATACGTGTACGTTATAAAAAAAACACCAGATGCATTCTGGTTTGGCACAGAAAAAGGAGCCGTTAAATTCGACAAGAATTTCTCATT
>CAZRTU010000205.1:0-2797 GCA_964603075.1 uncultured bacterium | reverse complement strand
TAATAGTCCCATAAAAGGGGCGGTCTATACAATCTTGGTCTTCGAGGAATCTGTCCTGTTTGGTACAGAAAGCGGGATGATAGAGTTTTTGGGTATATAATATTGTGGTGCCGAAGGAGGGACTCGAACCCTCATGGAGTTTCCTCCACATGGTCCTGAACCATGCGCGTCTGCCAGTTCCGCCACTTCGGCCGAATTTATTATAACATACTTTGGATTCCTTGTCAAGAAAAATATGAAGGCAAAAAAGACCACTACCCTCTATAATTTATATCTTCCAGAAATAATTGAATCTATAAAAGGAATATAAGAAATAAGACTATGCCGAGAGAATACGATGTAATTGTAGTCGGAGCGGGCCCAGCAGGATGCATGGCAGCATACACAGCAGCAAGATTGGGTGCCTCGGTGCTGCTTCTTGAGGAACATCCCGAGGTAGGTCTTCCTCTCGCCTGTGCCGAAGGGCTATCAAGGAGCATGGTCACAGATTATTTAGAAATAAAACCTGAATGGATTTCTACTGAACTGGATGGGGTCATCATCAGCAGACCGGATGGTCAGTGGTTCAGACTCGAATATCCCGAAGTGGGATGGATAATGAATAGAAAGATCTTTGACTCAGAATTGGCAAAGATGGCTGTTTCAGAGGGTGTGGTATTAAAGACCGCTTCAAGGGCTGTTGGTATAGAGAACAACGAGGTAATCGTCAGAAGTTCAGACAATCAGTTACGTTACCGATACAAATTTCTTATTGCTGCAGATGGTATTGCTTCTAATGTCGGCAGATGGCTGGGTATCGATACTAAATTAAGCCTAAATGAAATTGAGACCTGTGCACAGTACATAATTGAAGATATAGAAACTGACCCTCGATATGTCAAATTGATCTTTGGTGAGGAATATGCACCCGGTGGTTATGGCTGGGTCTTTCCAAAGTCGGGAAACTGTGCCAACATCGGCGTGGCAACCTCACCACTCAAGACGAGAAGACACCCCAAGCTATTTCTTGACAAATGGGTTAGTCGAGAATTCCCCGATGGAAGAATTAGAGATAAAATATATGCATGTGTTCCCGCGAAGATCCTAAGGAGATTTTGGGGAAGGAATTTCTTTCTGATAGGTGATGCAGCAAGACTGACCGACCCTTTAAGCGGCGGTGGAATTGCAAATGCTGTAAAATCCGGTGTAATAGCGGGGAGAAACGCTATAATAAGACTAAAAGGGGGAACAGACCATTTCTATTCGGAGATAAAGAGAGAAATACTCAATGAAATCGAGTTTCATTATCGAATCCGGAATGTTTACATAAAATTGACCGAGAGGGATTTAGACGAGGTATTCAAAATCTCAAGGAGGATCTTCGAGGGCCAAACCGTTAAAGATATCAACATGCACAGACTGGTTAAGGAATTGCTCTTATCATCACCTCGCCTTTTTAGACTCGGATTCAGGCTCTTTTTTTGATTTACCTCGGTAGTGTCTAATAGAATATGAAAGAATATGACAAACCACAGCCCGTCTCAGACGGATCACAGAGTAAAATTAATTCCATCTCTACCATCAGAAAGGCAATCTATTCAGATTCATGTTCATAAGTACATAAATAAATAACAGGGATTGTACGAGAATTGTAAGAGAAGAAGACATGAATAAAAGAATCTCTTTTTATCTCTTTCAAATCCCTGTTAAAAAAAAGAATAAATTAGCAGGGGTTAGAGAGGAGAAGAGAGAAGTGATAGATGTCACTCTTCGCTTTTTCCTCTTCGCTTTTCGCATACTGATCTCTGGGGTTAGATTTTAAACAATATCCGTATTTTTAAAAGGAGGGGATATGTTAAACATCTTTGTATGTATGTTATTCTCCCTCACTCTGGATTATGCTACCTTCCGTCAAAACGATACCCTCTCAACCGTCGAGTTATATATTGCCATGCCCTACTCATCCCTCGAATATTATGAATATGAGGGAAAAGAGAGGGCGGATTACAGTATCGAGATTACCATAACGGGTCCACAAGGAGACACTGTGGCACACGATGAGTTTGGCAGGGTATCCTTTCTTACGTCTATGGGCGAGGCTGAAGAAAGACGGCTGACGATTATTGACCAATTCTCGGTGCCTCTTTCTGTCGGTAGACATGGGATATCTATTCGTACGTGGCAACAGGATAGCCAGGAACAGGTTAATGCACAGCTCACAGTAAGGTCCTATTCCGAAGAAAGGCTGTCGATAAGTGAACTGGAAATGATATCAGAGATAAAAGAGACCGAAACCAAAACGAGATTTACAAAGGGTAATAGCAATCTGATACCCAACCCGGAGAGGGTATATGGTGAAAATAGAAATATACTGTATATATATGCTGAACTATATGGACTCTCAGAATCTGGGGAGTATACGCTGGTATATAAGCTTACCGACACCATGGGAAATATAGTTACAGAATATCCCGAGAAGAGGAAGACTGCCGAATCAGCCAGTATGAGCGAAATAAGTGGGATAAACACGGTAGGTCTGGCACCAGGAAACTATATAATCACACTACAGTTGGCGCAGGCTGGTGATACAGTATATTCATCGAAGGTCTTCTACATTGTGCCCGAACAGAAAATCGCATCTATACTCGAGGGCAAGGAAGAGGAATATTACAGCTTTATTGACTATATTGCCAGTGCCGATGAACTCTCAAGATACAAAGCGGCGGACGACAAAAGAGCCTTCCTCGAAGTATTCTGGACAAGAAAAGGAGAAGATATACTTCTTCGCTATATAGAGATAGCCAGGAAGGCTGACGAA
>CAZRTU010000204.1:0-3963 GCA_964603075.1 uncultured bacterium | reverse complement strand
TTTTATAAGCATTTCACCTTTTGGTTTCCTACTTGCCGATCAGAACTAGCTTCATCAGAAATCACAAAAATAAAAAACTTGACAAATAAGCGGTCTTTAATTATAATAACATTAGCGATGTTTTTATATATTGTAAGCGGTTAAATAATAGTATAGAGGGGAGGAAAGCTATGAATCAAGAAAGTGAAACAAAGACAAAAAAATGCCCTTTTTGCGGAGAAGAAATCATATTCGAAGCGGTTAAGTGCAAACACTGTGGGGAATGGTTGAATAGGCGACCAATTGATACACAAAGAACGAAATCATCCGACCACATTGGCAATACTGGTATTTATCTTATAACGCTGTTTTGTGGTCTATTCCTTTGTGTCATTGGTGTAGCATTTGGAGCAGCAAACCTGGAGGCTGCTGCTGGGGGATTCATCATTTTGGGCGCCATAGCATTATTGGTTGCGACAATCTATTATTGGGTACTCTTTTACCAGGTTTGGCGATTTGTCATAAATGAGTCGTACCGAAATAGTCTAGAACCTTCCATTGAGACCCCTGGTAAAGTCATTGGCTTTCTCTTCATTCCTTTTTTTAACCTTTATTGGGGGTTTCGAGTTTTTGGCAAATTACCAATAGATTACAATGTTCTTGCCAGAGCAAAAAGCAGTGACAAAAAGATGTCAATGGGCCTTGGCATAGCGATTCCAATTCTGATTCTTTTTAGCTTCATCCCCTACGTAAATTTTGCCACTTCATTTGTCACCTTCTTTATCCTCTTCCCTCTATTTATTAATCAGGCAGTTAGTCTATGCAAGGAGTTGGTTTAGACGTAAATTGATTATTGCATGCTTGATGCAATAATTTTAAAAGTTTTTATTTTTATTTGTTGTTTACGATTTGTATTTTCTTGAAGTCCAGGAGATACGTCAGGTCTTTAGTTTTAAATTTTCTCCCTCTCAATAAATTATTAGAGCAAGGCCGTAGATCTCAGCCTGACCCTAATTTTCTTAATAGGGCAGCGAGGGAGGCGTGTAAATAGAGAAAGGAGGTAATACATGTCTACTTATATCACACTAATTAGCTGGACTCAGAAAGGGATCGAGAATGTCAAGAAGAGCCCAGACCGACTCGATGTGGCTAAGAAGGCGTTTCAGGCAGTCGGGGCTGAGTTAAAAGAATTTTACCTTGTCACAGGTGAATACGACATGGTCATCGTCAGCGAAGCGCCTAACGATGAAACAGTAGCTAAACTGGCCCTTAGTATCGGTTCGGCAGGTGATGTCCGTACCAAAACCCTCCGCGCGTTCACAGAGGATGAGTATCGGAAGATCATTGCCGGTCTACCCTGAGTAGTCGCTCAGAGCAAAGCGTCTCAAAGTGCAAGAGCGCCTCCCTCGCCTGCACACTCTCGACAGATCCACGGGTCTGTTGGGAGGAGAATACAGGCTTATCGTGCTAGAAAAGGAGACAGGCTACTTCTTCAGTCATGGCAAGGACTGTAAGAGATTTTGTTGATGAGATACCAATCGAGCAGATACCTAAAAAATTTGAGCCTGGCTGTGGAGGAAAACGAAGGTATAGATTTCAGTTTTCAGCCCGACCCCGTTATCACTCCCCAAAATATAGAAAATCCTTGACAAAGCGACATTTTTCAATTATACTAATATTAAATTTTCAGCAGTTCAATAAAGCACCCATTAACCAAAATCTACAGCCAAGCTCAAAAGTAACATTTTGCGCTATATAAACCTTTAGCTGAAAATGGCTTGCCTAACAGGGGGGGTATCTTATGCATAATAAAAACAGTTGGTATGCAATGTTTATCTTCATCGCTTGGCTGGTATGTATGCCGTTGTCTGTGTTCTCACAACAATTTGATTCTCTTGTTAACGTGTCTAATAATCCAGACATGTATGAAACGGAGCCTGCAATTGCCGTAGACCATAGTAATCATGTCCATATCGCATGGACTGGAGCTTATTACTGTCCCGAGGCTCCTGATAGTGTTGCCATGGATATTTTCTATACACACAATATGGGGGGAAGTTTTACAACACCTGTGCAAATTAGTGTGCCGACCGGATGGTATTCAAGGAACCCTACAATTGCTGTTGATGGTGCAGGAAATGCTCATATTGCCTTCAGGAGGAGCGAGGATCAAATGACTATTTTAGTTGGGGACGATATATACTACGTAACCAACGCTAAGGGAAATTTTGATAACCTATTACTTTTGGTTGATGGTACATCACTTCCACAGGATTCAACAGAAGTTAAAGGACCGCGATACCCTCTCCTTCACTGTGATAGTCTGGATTACGTTCATCTCACTATCCAAGCACTTGGACTCGGAGATACCTATGGAGATCTCCTGCTGTATATGAATAATGTGGGCGGGGATTGGGGAGACCCTGTTTTTACTGGCGAGGGAAATATCATTAATTCTGGAGATTACCGTTCCTATTTGGATAATCAAGACAAAATTCACTTTATATTCGCGGATATGGATGGTGTTTGGTATTTCCATAATATGAGTGGTGAGTTTAGTCTGCCAATTTCGGTCTCATCTTCAGAACATGTTCATCCGATGTCTCCCGGTATAGCGATTGATAGCAACCAAAACGCGCACGTTGTTTATAGGGCACCTTTTGTCACTCCTGGTTTGCCCGATTTGTTTTATGTGAACAATGTGTCAGGAAACTTCAGTTCCTGGATAGCAGTATGCGATTATAACGTGTATTACATACCCAGCATCGCTATTGATGAATGTGGTTTTGTACACATAGCATATAAGAAGTTTACTGCCTGGGGGGGAGCATTGTATTATGGTAATAATATAAGTGGAGATTTTACATTTACTACATGTGATGAGATGGGTTCCGATTGGTATCCAGGGTCTTGCTATTTCGCCCTGGGGGATTCTTCAATCCTCCACTTTGCTTTTTATGATTGGCTCGACAGATACACAGATATTTTCTACCTGAGAGGTAATTGGGCTGCGTTAGGTATTGAGCAGGAAGATAATCTATCTCCACAGGTCTTTTTATTGAATCAAAACTTTCCAAATCCTTTTAGCATCGCAACAACTATACGTTATGAATTACCCATTAAAAGCCCTGTTTCACTCAGAATATTCAATATTTCGGGGCAGGAAGTCGAAATGCTTGTAAATGGAGAGCAATGTGCAGGAAGATATGAGGTGAAATGGAAGACTAAAAATTTGCCGTGCGGAATTTATTTTTGTAGTCTTGAGGCTGGTGATTTTTCGCAGGTAACCAAAATGATTCTAATTCGTTAGGAGCATCTGTCCACAGATGAATCGAAGAGTGAAGAGAGACCAAGGGACTATGAAACTACCGAATGAGGATTGAAGACTAAAGACCACAAGGAGAAATGGGAGAAGAAAAAGGGGAAAGGGAGTAAAGACCAATGACTAAAGACCGAAGACTAAGGACTAAAGAAAAAGGACCTTAAGACCCTATGATTTAATGACTCAACGACACAATGACTGTCTTTTATCATCCTACCAGATGTATTCCCAAGATTTTACTTGACAAATAGGTATTTTTAAATTATAATAAAAATATTTGTTTTGTAATGTTTTTTATATTGTGACATTATATCTTAGAGGTGAGAGTATAAAGTAAGGATGCATTCCCCATTTTATCTACTGCATGTAGAACTTGATTAGAAAATTCCTTCAAATGTAGTTGATGCCACTTCTCCATCGAATAAACATCTCGGTCAATTTTTAAACTCTCATGGAGAAGATTCCAGATATAATCAAAATCTCTTATACTCTAAAGGCCTCAAAGTCCACATAACTAAATATAAAACCGAAAGAACCTTATAAATTATATTTCACTTGACATATTATACAAGGAGGTGCAAGATATTGGATAAGAGACTTACGAGTCTTTTAGGCAATTCATTTTGAGTGATAAAACATAAAAGAAAGGGGGTTGCGATGCG
>CAZRTU010000203.1:0-3969 GCA_964603075.1 uncultured bacterium | reverse complement strand
AAGAAGTCGCGGAAGAAGCGCTCAGGTAGCATAAAGGAGAAGAGAAAAAAGAAGTATGATATAAAACTTACAAGCCTGGGTTTTTTATTTCCCAAAGATCTATTCTGAGTGTCGCTATAGTGCTCAATTGCGCCTCGAACTGTAATTCACAGGACTTCCTATTGTACAGCCACTATTCATGGAGTACGGGAAAAAATATCTGAACTATGTGAAATTTGGCAACACAAATAGAGAGTGGATATTATGGTAGAAAATTACAAATTAAGGTGATGATAAAGAGGTATTCCTTTATAAATAAACAAGTAGAAAAAGAAGGAGATATGATGAAGCATTTACTAATACTCATACTTACGGCCCTAATTGGGTCGTCCTTGGTTACAATCAAAGGAGAGGCTAGAACTATTTATGTACCTCAGGGCAGCTCTATAGAAGATTCGCTGAACGTCGCCCTGTCAGGGGACACGTTGCTCGTAGGCCCAGGAACATTTTACGAGCACATAACATGGCCTACTATTGATGGGATTACACTTTTAAGCCAATACGGGATAGATTCTACGACCATCGACGGATCAAGTACCGGCAGAGTCTTGCGCTTCAATAGTGCAAATATCACCAACGCTACAAAGATCAAAGGATTTACTATAGCCAATGGCTATAAGTGGTATGGAGGAGGGGGTATAAGAATACAAAATGGTGCAGCCCCAACTATTGTGGACAATCTGATAAGAGATAATGAATGTAGATATTACGGGGCGGGCATTCTTGTAGAAGACTCGAATCCCATGATTATAGAAAACATTATAGAAAATAATCATGTTACATGCGCATCTCCGGATACAACTCATTACGGCGCAGGTATATACTGCTACAATTCGAGTGCCCTTATAGAGAATAATACTATCAAGGGAAATAGGATAGAAGAGTATGGAAAAGGGGCAGGGATAGCTCTTCGACAAAGTATTACAATAGTCCGGAATAATCGGATTGAGGCAGACACGTCGGTAAGCCTTATTGGCGGCGGAGTATATTTATACAGCTCAACAGATACAATAATAGGGAACGTTGTAACAGAGAATATGGGCAATGGTGTCAATGCGACAAACTCAGATTTATGTATAATAAAGGATAATAGAATTGAATTCAACATAGGGAAAATGGGTGGAGGAATTTATCTCAGTGGTTCCGATGCTGATATAAGTGGAAATTCCATAATCGCTAATATTGCGGATGATAATGGGGGTGGAAAAGGGGGAGGAGTATACATCCTCTCGTGTTCACCCATAATCGAGGACAACGTTATTTCAAGGAATATAGCTGAGGCGGGTCTCTCTGGTGATGGGTCTGGTGGAGGAATTTTTGCGAATAGCGCGACAGATGTCGTCATTACCAGAAACACGATAGTCCTTAATCACGCAGAAGGTGTTTCATCAATGGGAGGTGCGATAAGGCTTAATTTATCATCAGCAGCAGTTGGAACAACCTTCGCATATAGAAACAATATCTACCACAATTTCGCTACGGACGGCAGTAATATACGCATTGGACTCTTTTCATCTTGCAATGCCACGCACAACTACTGGGGAACCAGCGACTCAACAAAGATATCCGCAACCATAGTCTATGCTGACTGGTATCCATTTGAATATTTACCCCTCACCGTTGAAAAAGTCGTCTCAGACACCGGGTTCTATACCTTTGGAGAGGTGGAGATAAATTTCTCAAGCTTGACTCGTGGAAGAGACAGTATTGTTCAGGCAACAATATATGCTGACTCTGTCTCTACTCACTGTGCCGGAACCAGATGCATAGCTAAGTTCTTCGACTTACAAGGCAGTCTTACCTTCGACGGTTGTTTTAGATTCTATTACACTGATAGCGAATTCACTGCCTCAACGATAAGCTCGGAAGATAGTATAGATGCCTATCGACACAACGGTGTCTTATGGCTTGTTTACCCAGGAACAGTAGATACTGCAGAGAACACCGTAACCGTAACCAGTTCAGAATTTTCTGAGTGGATGTTAGCAGAGGACGCATCAGGTTTGGGGATAGAGGAGAGAGAACATGCTGAGATTATGGACCACAGATTGGTGGTCTATCCTAATCCATTTTGGGAAAAGATGGAAGTTAAAATTCATACAGGCAATGGAGATAGAATTCCCGAAATCCTTTTATACATCTACGACCTCTCCGGCAGATTGGTTGGAAAACCAGAGAAATACATCTGGGATGGCAGGGATATGAATGGCAACGAAATCAAGTCGGGTATCTATTTCCTGAGAGCAAAAGGTTACAAACCAGTTAAGCTTATCAAATTAAAGCAATAAGGAACAAAATATGCTCATATTTAACTCCATACTTGCAATCATAATAGGCTACATACTCGGTACGATACTGATGGCGTTTATTCTAGGTAAGCTCTTTCGACGTATAGACATAAGAGAACACGGGAGCAGAAACGCCGGTACAATGAACGCATTCCACGTACTGGGCAAATCATACGGCATAACTACCATGCTGTTTGATATGTGCAAAGGTGTTCTGGCTGTATACATAGCGCAGTTATTGCGTGTACCGACTCCAGTGGTATTGGCGAGCGGCTTTGCTGCGGTTATTGGACACACCTTCCCCTTTTATCTGAAATTCAGAGGCGGGCGTGGTGCAGCGTCTGCCTATGGACTACTAATCTGGCTGTTCGTCATATTTGGGACAAACTACCTCAGATTACAATCTATTATCCCATTTTCCTTCTTCCTCTATTTTGCCATAGTCACTTATTGGGTTACCAGGTCTGCAAATCTCTTAGCCTTTGTCTTTATGCCAACCTTTGTTGTGTTGATCTTCTGGCAGGCTGGTTTTAATGCCTATACTATCTTTGCAACGATTCTATGCGCTTACCTGATAGGAGCATCTGCCTATACCGTAAATAAATATGGAGGCTTAAAGGCTGAATTAGAGAGACAGGGAAGAAAGGTCGTCAAGATCAAACTTATAAGGAAGACAGTGAGGTTGGGTTCCATTCTAATACCTCTTCTTTACCTGGTTTATACATTGAAATTAGCTGGTGGATTCACGGCTGTGATGCTTGGATTGTTTATAATCTTTGAGATAATCCGTAGAGTAAAACCAGATTTGCATAAGAACCGTGCCCTAAAGATCATACTGAAGAAACACGAACCTGGCAAACTACTCTCTGGCTATACATATTACCTGATATCGGTCCTTTTTGTTATGTTGGTATTCCCAAAGGGAATTGCCGTGGCATCGCTCTTATTCTTGACGTGGGGAGATGTGGCTGCCGAACTTACAGGTCTGAATTTTCCAAGGCTTAAGACCTTTCCAAAGAAAACCCTGGAGGGTTCCCTGGGATGCTTTTCCGTATGTCTACTTCTAGGGTTTTTCGTCATGATCTTTCACGAACTTACATTATTACAGATAATAATCGGGAGTCTTGCGGCAACTATCGTGGAGAGTATACCTAAAATCGAGGACAACCTATTTATGGGACCTGCTGCGGCGCTGTTTATGTGGATTTTGAGGTGATTTGACTACCTAATATCTCGCAGGCATAAAGCCTGCGGCTACCATTTTATAGGTCATATGATACTATCTTAAAACAACTACTTTCTTAGTGATACTTTCTCCTGCTGTAAGGCGTAAGAAATAAACCCCACAGGGCAAATTACTTCCATCATATCTTATCTTATGGCTGCCCGCAGGCACGCACTCCTGGATAACCTCACTTACGCATCTCCCGCTCAAGTTATATAAGTTGAGTGATATATCTCGATTTTGGGGTAGAATAAGATCGACATTGAACCAAGATGATGCTGGGTTTGGAGAGACTGATATTACGACGGGGGATCTCCTTTCCTCTACCCCGTATAGTTCATTTATGTACAATCTTGCTTTCAAAGAGATAATCTCTTCCACCTTAAGCATGTCCTCATTTGATAAGACGGCATACCA
>CAZRTU010000202.1:0-4068 GCA_964603075.1 uncultured bacterium | reverse complement strand
CTATTGGTTGTATCTTTTGGAGTGTTATCCCCCCAATTGCAAAGAGAGGGATCTCTAGTCTTCTTTTAATCTCGGCGAGGGTCTTCAAGGAGCGGACTTGTGACTTTTTGGTTCTAGAAGGGAATACTGAACCAAATGATATATAATCTGCGCCCTCGTTTTGTGCCCGAACTGCCTCCTGGACAGAGTGAGCCGATACTCCTATCTTTTTTCCTCTGCCAAGTATCTTTCTGGCTGTAGAGATGGGGATGTCCTTTTGACCGATATGAACGCCATGGGCATCTACTTCGAGGGCAATATCAGGGCGATTATTTATGAAGAGAGAAACATTATAATCCTTCAATGCGGTTATTACCCTTTTTGCGTCATCAATAATTTCTTCTGCATCTTTGTTCTCTCTGAGCTGTATCATAGAGGCACCTGAAGCGGCAATTCTTACTGCTAAGTCTTCTATTTTCCTTCCCCTAAGCCACTCCTCCCCTAGTATGATATATAGAATCATCTATCTATAATTACTCAATGTAATTCAATTTTCGATAGATCTTCCTTACCAGTTCAGTATCCCTCATACAGTACTCGCATATCTCATCTATTTTTCCCTCTTTATAGTATTGGGAGACCTGGGATCCATCCATTTCCGTCTTAGAAGAAGGTAGAGAGAGGATATAGGCTAATTTATCGAGCGATATCCTCCCGCTCCAATTCTCCCATTCCCACATAGTGTCAAAGATCTGATCTCGCCTATATCTTGCAAAGTTTAACCTTACAGAAGGTCTTATACTATGAATTATGCTTCTCTTCAAGATGAATTTCAGGTCAAAATCAAGAATATTATGCCCCACAAATAGGTCGATGTCTCTACTATAATCCCAGAAATCCTTTAGAATTTTCCTTTCATCTCCTCTGAAGATCCTTTTCTCAAGATTGTTATCCCTTTCTTTTATGCATGCAATACATACTATCTGACCAAAATCACCAGATAAGGAGGTCTTATCATGGAGATCCATAATTTTTTTAGGTTTTTCTTCTTCTTCCCATTTTTTTAACTCGGAGAATGTCAGGGCTCCCTTCGGAGAATCTAAATGAGCTTCGAAGTACCTTTTTGCCATTTCTCCTCCAGGAATAGTCTCTATGTCTAGAAATAGAATCTTCATAAAGATTTTTTAGAAGTTTCTGTTACCAGCCTCTGTCTGTAGCCACCATTCGAAAAATACTATCACCTCCTTTGTAATATCGCCTATTCTTCTCACCTTTGCATAATGGGGGGCATCGTCGGTTTTTAAAAAATAGTAATATGGATGACTCTCTTCGTCGGTCCATTCGAATAAATCGCATGTTAGGTATCCATCCTCAGGTGCTGTGTCTCTGTCTCCAACGACTTTAGCAACACCATCGGCATGTATGTAGACATATCCATTATTATATTCGAGTTGAAATTGACCGTAGTCTCCGTCTGGAAAGATAAAGGTGTAAAAGCTACCCTCGGTTAAGTCACAGCTGCCTTCGCCGTGTTTTATATTTAATGTTGGTTCTATGGGGTTCTCGTTACATCCCCAAAAAAGTAACAAGATTAGAGAGAACAGTAGAAAACTTCTTTCTAAATGCATGAGATTTTTAAGCTAGGGGAGATGTTAGTGATTATTCAGATCCCTCATCTGTGATAATACTATCATTTTGGAAGCTATCAGTCTTTCTAAAAGCCTCCTTAATTTTTTGAGGGGCAGTCCAACAACGTTATGATAATCACCTATAATATATTCTATGAACCTGTCTCCATGCTCCTGTATGGCATAGGCACCAGCTTTGTCTTTCCAATTGCTTGAGGATAGATAAGTAATTATATCTTCTTCTCTTAACTCCTTCATCTTTACTATTGTCTCTCCGTAATCGGATAGTTTCTTAAGAATTTTGTTGTTTTTAACGATAATAAATATGGCGGTTATCACACGGTGCTCGGTTCCGGATAGATGTGATAGGATATGATAGGCATCCTTTTCATTGCGTGGTTTTCCTATTATTGAATCGTTCAAGAATACAACTGTATCTGCAGATATGATTAGACCTTGTTCGACTTTTGATGCGACTGATTCTGCTTTCAACTGTGATGCCATAAGTGCGAATTTGACCGGGTTTTGCTCCTCGATAAGACTCTCGTCCACACTGCTCTTGATTACCTCAAAGGAGGGGACAAGAGTTCGGAGGAGCTGCCTTCTTCTTGGTGAAGATGAAGCCAATATTACTCTCATGTCTTCAGCCTCTTTGATTTTGCAGCCGGAAATAGGACATTATTAAGTATCAATCTATAACCAGGAGAATTCGGATGCTCCTCAAGCTCTGTTGGAGGATCTCCTACGAGATGGGCAAAATCTTCAGGGTCGTGTCCGCCGTAAAATGTGAAGAATCCCTTTCCTCTATCGCCGTATATATATTTGACTTCGTCTGTACCAACGACGTCTCCCATAATAACCACATCTTCTTTTATCATATTTGCCCTAAACCCGGTATTCTGCCCAAGAAATTCCTTTAGATGTTTTGTATGATTCTGGCAGAGCATTGAAGGAATTGGATCGTATTTGGCATCAAAATTTTTTAGGGTAAAGTAGACATTTTCGCCTCTTTTGTGTGCCTCTCTGGTTACGTCTATATCAGAGTGATTATACTGTATAGGGTCTGTATCTGGTATAAAATCAGTGAAGGCAAATGTAGGACCGTAATCTAACCCGTCCATAAAACCACTTGAAGCAGGTGTTCCATCAAAAGGTATGCCTACTATGTCAACATCAAGTGCAGAAAGCGCTATATCAATGGTCTCTGTTGCAGAACACATAGCAAATAGAAAACCCCCTTCTTCGACGTATTCTCTTATCTTGAGTGCGACTCTATGTTTTAACCTCCATACAGACGAGAAACCAAGTCTTTCTGCCATATTCTCATTGATTGCAACCTGTTCCTTGTACCAATCTGCATTATGATAGGAGCGGTAAAACTTTCCATATTGGCCAGTAAAGTCCTCATGGTGAAGATGCAGCCAGTCATAGGATGACAGGGCACCCGACAGAACCTCTTCATCCCATAGCCTATCATAAGTTATGTCAGCGTATTCAAGGGCAAGTCTCACAGCATCGTCCCATGGAGAAAGATTGGGAGGGACATATACCGCAACTTTAGGAGCCTCTTCTAATATAATCTTCTCCATATTCTCTGTTTCAATTATTGCATAGATCTGATTTACCTCTGCCTCACTTACAGTGTTACAGGAGACTCTCTTCTTTAAACAGAGGTCTTCGATTCTCTTGTCGTACTCGATTAGAAAAGAACCACCTCGATAATTAAGAAGCCATTCGACCTTTTTCTCTAATAAAAGTGCATGATATGCAACACCATAAGCGCGGAGGTGATCGGTCTGCATTGTATCCATATATATGAGCAGCCTGGCGCCCCAAAGGGGCGTTACAATGATGAGTATTATAGTGAAAAAAAACTTACGCATCATCCTCATTTCTCTTCGGTCTGGCTTGAGCCTTCCCCCTTGACGAATGGATTTAGATAAACTGCGTAATTCTCAATCCCTTCCCGGACACCATTTGTAACGGCTCTCGATGATATGGTCGCCGCCGTGATGGCATCTATCTTACCGCCATCAGCCTCAAGGTAAATTTCCTCTTTTTTCTTGGCCCTGAATTGGTCTTTAAAGGTTTGTTCTGTTAGTTTCACACCCAAGCCTGGCGTCTCTTTCAATCCTTCTGAGGGAGTCACTGGTCTGATCGCGACCACGGTTGTGTCCGAAGCCAAACCTACAAGGGTCTCGATGGGACCGCCATATCCCTTTGGAAAGACTTTGAATAATATACCAATCTGATTATCCAAAGAATCCAGTGCAACCCAGAGTGTATCCTTCAGAACTGTGTCACTTTCAGAAATATAATAGGAGATGCTATGGGCTGAAGGGAAGACCTCTCTGAGCTGTTTGTCAAGTTCTTCTGATATACCCTTTTCGATAATAGGCGTAGTAACAGTGTATACGTACGAAAGAAGGGCTGCTGATGCAAGGCACACAATCAAAAGTGA
>CAZRTU010000201.1:0-4083 GCA_964603075.1 uncultured bacterium | reverse complement strand
TGATGGGGTATCGCCGCTACTTGTGAATACAATGCTGTCAGTCTCAGTACCAACTGATGTAAGAGCGCCGTAGACAATGATATCACATCTTCTTGAATAGCCTCCCGTAGTATCCCATATGGAGTAATTTGCTCTAAATTCAACCACAGTCCCGGAGTCAATGGTGAGCGTGATACCTTGTGGTACAACTATATCACCGATAATTTTGACTGTGTCCGTCCATAATGTATCAGCTGCTATCACGCCATAAAACCTCTGGGTATAATAGAGAGAATCGTGCGAACTATTTGTCCATGGAGTATATATAACACCCCCACCGAGGTGGGATATTATTTCTTCCTCATCGAGTGTGCCCCAGTAGTTATGAGTTGCGATGACCCGACCTATTACATTGTAAGTTCCATTGTTGTAAATGTCGTTAGCATCTTCAAGACTCCCACCAATGACTCCACTATAGCCACCAACCCCTGCATAGCCGTTCCCGACTATTATATTATTTTTAACAACCGCATTTCCTCCGATTTCAACGCCTGTTCTTATGTTTTCAGTTATTAAGTTATTGCTAATAATTGAAGAACCAACCGCATCTACCCCATAACCATTATGTGTAATGTGACAGTTTGTAACAATAATATCTGAATTAGATGTTATAGCACAGCTATGCCTATGAGCATAACTTATCTTTGCGTATTGAATTATACATCCCGTATCCAATACACTATATACGAACATTATTCGCCCCCAGTTGTCGACAGAAGGATTTCCCCCAACAGTATCCGATGAACTGGTAAGAGTAACACTATCCACCACTGTACCCAGTACTTTCATTCCCCCATGAATAACAATGTCACATCTTCCGTTAATTCCGTAATAGGCATCCCATTCAGAACCATTGGCAAAAAATTTTATGTAGGTTCCAGGATTTATCGTCAACATGGCAATAGAATCAACCACTATATCTCCTGTCACAAATACAGTATCAGACCAGGTGGTATCTGATGTTATGTGACCGTAAATAGCCAAACAGTCAGATACTTTGAACAATAAAGCTATAGTCACTGCCATCAATATTAAGAGCCTTTTTTTCATCACTACACTCCTTCTACATAAATTATAACCCAAAATTCAAGAAAAATCAAGAAAAAATTGGGATTTGCTTACAGGGATTTTTTCCTTGACAAAATGGAACTTTTGTTGTATACTTATATACCAAAATTTCAAGGATATACAATATGCAAAAGTGGGTTTTCCTTACAGCGGTGTTTTTATCAATACCCCTGTATACATACGCTACTCGAGAAGGAATACGGGGGTTTAATAACACCTTGTCTGCAAAAAATAATGGGACTGGAAGGCTGAGTATCGCTCTTGACTTTCAGGGAAGTTTGGATGGCAAGAGAAATCAAAATCTCTGGGCAACAAGCGACGTCGGTCTGGGTCTCGGGTATGTGTGTAACGACTGGCTTACATTAAATATCTTCACGAGATACATGTTCGACATGCTCGATTCAACTGCAGAACAGAATTACCTATCCCATGGTTTTTCAGACCTCCAGATCGGTGCCAAGCTCACCCCGCCCTTCTTAAGGAATCAAAACGGGGGCCTTGCCTTTTCTTTAATGCCTGTTATATCTTTGCCAATGGGTGCGGAACCAGAGGAAGATTACCCTGGTGAATTCCTGGGTTCTTTCGTGGGTCGAGGCGGTATATTTAGATATTTTACCTCCGGCAGAACCAATTACGGTGGAAGATTACTCTTCTCCTATACAAGAAGGCGTAACTTTCCTCTGGAGGTCAACCTGAATCTTGGATATCTTACTCATAACAAGGACAGAGACGGGGATCTGATATCTTACGGGGTTGGTATGGGCTTTATCTTCAGAAACATAGTGCCTTATATAGAGGTAAGTGGCAAAGAGAGAGTTGATAAAGACAAGGGACCAAGGCTTCTATATCTTACTTCGGGCGTCAAGATAGGAAACTCTGCAGGCTCCCATATGAACCTCGCCTTCAATTACAACATTGACGGCTTAGAAGAAGGTGTGGAAGAGTATTTTCCTTCATCATATATATCTATAGGCGAGAGGGCTACACCGTCGTGGTCTCTAAATATATCCTATGTAACTGGTTTCTCATTTTCTAAACCACCAAAACAGAGATCTCTTATAGCGGGTAAGATAATAGACTCAGAGACCGGCGAACCCCTTGTTGCAACGATGACTCTGCCCGATACTAATGTCACGACAGATTCTACGGGTGAATACTCTATTCAAACAGCGGAGGGTAGTTACACAATCAAGGCGACAAAGGACGGTTATCTTACACAGGAGAAGCACCTGGAACTCGAAGCCGAACGAGAGGCAACCATAAGCTTTGAACTTGAAAAGGCCGAGTCAAACAGGGCTCATTTTTCAGGGGAGGTGATGGACAGGATTACAAAAGACCCTGTGGTGGCAGAGATAAGCTTCCCAGAGACCGAAATTGAATCGCAGAGTACTGATGAGAATGGGAAGTTTGAGCTAAGTTTGCAGCCCAATACCTACATTGTTAGAGTCCATGCTGATGGATATATACCCTGTTCTGTACCGATATTGTTAAAGGAAGAAAATACTCTGTGCAGAGATATATACCTTCTTAAGGATTACGAAAAGATAAGATTCCATGGCATAAATTTTGAGGAAGGAAGCGCAGAAATAGACCCGGAGTACTACCCGATACTAAGCGAGGGACTAAACCTCCTTATGGAGTATCCAAATATCAAGGTTGAGATCAGAGGATATACTGATAATCTGGGCTCTGAAGATGTAAATTGGGCCCTTTCAGAGAAGAGGGCAGAGTCTGTTATGAATTATTTTATCGAGATGGGAATAGATCCATCCAGACTTAGGGCAGTTGGGTGTGGTGAAGAAGAGCCCCTTGCGAGTAACGATATGGAGCAGGGGAGGGCTTTAAATAGAAGGATAGAGTTCTGGGTAATCGGAATTGAGTGAAAGCATTTAAGAAGAGAATTATGAGAGAAGGACTTACATTTGATGATATACTTCTTGAACCAAGAGAGTCGTCCATACTCCCTAAGGAAACCGATGTCTCCACTGTATTCAGCAGAAATATAAAACTGGCAATACCTCTGGTGAGCGCAGCAATGGATACCGTGACAGAGGCGAGACTTGCAATCGCAATTGCAAAAGAGGGTGGCATAGGGGTGATTCACCGTAATATGTCCATAGAAAAAGAGGCACTGAACGTTGACAGGGTAAAGAGATACGAGAGCGTCCTCATAAGGAATCCAGTAACACTTAAGCCGACCAACAGCCTTAAAGATGCACTGATGCTGATGCAGAAATACGGTGTGTCGGGTTTTCCTATTGTGGATGATGGAGGTAAACTGGTAGGGATGCTCACAAAGAGAGACATACTACTTGAGGAAGACCGGGATAAATCCTTAGAAAAGATAATGACCACTCCCCCGCTGGTAACTGGGAAACCAGGTATAACAATTGAAGAAGCCATTTCCATATTTAAGAAGAAGAAGGTGGAAAAGTTGCCTATCGTAGACAAACAAGGAAGACTGCAGGGTCTTATGACCATAAAGGATGTCTTGAGCAGGACACTGTTCCCTAACTCTACCAAAGATGGAGATGGACGCTTAAGGGTGGCTGCGGCAATCGGGACGGGTAAAGATACCATGGAAAGGGTAGCAGAGCTTGTAAATGCTGGCTGCGATTCACTTGTCATAGATACCGCACATGCCCATTCAAAAAATGTAATAGAAATTGCCAAGATACTCAGAGAGAAATATCCAGATACCGACCTCGTGGTGGGCAATGTGGTTACCGGAGAGGCATCCAGACTGCTGTGCAAGATAGGCGCCGATGCGGTCAAGGTGGGAGTGGGTCCTGGTTCTATATGTACAACAAGGGTGGTTGCAGGTATTGGCGTTCCACAGGTAACCGCAATAATGGATTGTGCTCATGCGAGCAATGTACCCATAATCGCTGACGGCGGTGTAAGATACTCTGGAGATATAGTGAAGGCACTCGCTTTAGGGGCAGATTCCTGTATGATAGGTAATCTATTCGCGGG
>CAZRTU010000200.1:0-4108 GCA_964603075.1 uncultured bacterium | reverse complement strand
ACCTCTGTTTTTCGAGAAACATAGTTCCTCAAGATATTAGAGAAGACCCAGAGAGAGACGAAAAGAATGACGATTGCAAATATCAAAATTATCACTGGATGGTGTAAGACATTTGATATGATGTTAACAGCGGGTTGTGTGGCAATCTTCAGTGGACTTTTAAAATAGACTCCCTCTCCATAGTTTAATTTGGGGGTTAAAAACCTTGCTGCACGTTCTATTAGATGGAATCTAATCTCAAGTGGGAATAGGATGACAACCGATGTAAGATTAAAAAAATCATGGACTGTTGCACCACCTATCGCTTTGCTATACTCCTGTCTTCTTGTGATATGAGCAAGGGATACTATTGTATTTGTAACCGTGGTCCCGATATTTGCTCCCATTACTATAGGAATGGCATTGGTAATTGACATACTTCCAGATGAAACCAGACCCACAAGTATAGAGGTTGTGCAGGAAGAACTCTGAATCAGCGACGTTGCAAGTATACCGATGAATAGACCCACGAATGGATTTGCAGTCCCCCCTATTAGTGCCCTCGCAAAGTCACTTCCCATAAGCTTGAAGGCGTGACCCATCAGGTTTATTGAGACCAGAAAGATATATATTACTCCCGAGATTAGTAGAAAGACAACTATCTTCTTATTCATGGTAATCTAAAAAGAGAACAGGAAAGGGGAGAGTCGTATTCGGATTTTTCCCCTGGTTACACCATGTTTCAATGCCGTCGGTGTAACCATATTTTAGTTTGTCTAAGAGATTTAGGTAATTATATCATAAAGAGAACAGAATGTCAAATAATTTTTTCAGAAGAGACGAGATTTTGTGGGCTTACTGGTGTTCAATTTTTCCTTGACAAAGAATCCATTTGATGGTATAATTAAACAGATTTTCCCAAACAGAGATTTTTATAAAAACCATGTATACATCAAACCAATTACGCAGGGCATTTCTTGATTACTTCAAGGAGAGAGACCACACATACGTCCCATCCTCCCCTCTGGTTCCCAAAGACGACCCCACTTTGCTTTTCACATCTGCCGGTATGGTTCAATTTAAACCCCTATGGCGTGGTGATGTGCCCCTACCATACAAAAGGGCCGTGAGCATACAGAAATGCTTAAGAGGCAGCGACATAGAAGAGGTCAGTCTTACAGGTAGGCACCATACCTTTTTTGAGATGCTCGGCAACTTCTCTTTTGATGATTATTTCAAGGAAGAGGCGATAAAGCTTGCCTGGGAATTTATAACAGAGGTATTGTCCATAGAGAAAGGTGGGCTATCAGTATCTGTACATAAATCCGACCACGAATCATATGATATCTGGAAGGATATAATAGGCATACCCACAGAAAGGATTTCCAAGATGGGGGACAAAGACAACTTCTGGGGTCCTGCGGGTGGTGGCGGTCCTTGTGGCCCATGTACAGAGATACTCTATGAAGACTCCGATGATCAGATTGAGGTCTGGAATATCGTATTTCCTCAGTATAACCAAGATAAGAAGGGTAAAAGAGCACCACTTAAGAACAGAGGTGTCGATACGGGTATGGGTCTTGAGAGGCTCGCGATGATCTGCCAGGGGGAAGAGAATACATACGGAACCGATCTCTTTTCACCTATTATAGAGGAGATAGAGAGACTACTATCTATCAGATACATAGAGAGAAAGGAGAGTTTTCATGTTATCGCCGACCATATAAGGGCAATAGTATTTGCAATATCTGAAGGTGTGTATCCTTCAAATGAGAAGAGAGGTTATTTTATCAGAAAGATTTTAAGAAGGGCACTCCTGGAAGGTAATAGGTTAGAGATAGAGGAGCCCTTCCTCTACAGGCTTGTGCCACTTGTCGCAGATATCATGAGGGAACCCTATCCTGAGATACTGGCGAAGAGAGAGGCAGTGGCACTCCTGGTAAAGAACGAGGAGGAGAAATTCCTCGCCACCCTGAAGGATGGTATAGATGAACTCGAAAAAATAATCAAAGAATGCAGGAGGAAGAGATTACCTTCTCGGCAGATTTACAGACTGTATGATACCTTTGGTTTCCCTCCAGAACTTGCCCAGGATTTAATTCGCGAGAGAGGATACAAAATTGATATAGAAGAGATAGAAGGAATTGCCCAGAGAGAGAAAGAGAAGGTCAAGAGACATTCAAAATTCAAGCTGGGGGAGAAGGGTGATTGGCAGAGTTATATAAATATCGAGAGAGATGAGTTCGTCGGCTACGAAAGACTCCGATTGGAGACAGAGGTGGCGAGGTCACGGAGGAATCAGGAAGAGGTGGAGCTCATACTGGTATCAACACCCTTCTATCCCGAGTCAGGGGGTCAGGTTGGTGATACAGGGAGGATATACTCTGATAAATTCGATATCAGGGTGAAAGATACAAAACTTAAAGCGGGATTTCATATACATACAGGAAAGATTAGCAGAATAGAGAAGGGTACAGAGATAAGTGGAGGAGTAACCTGTCAGGTTGATGAGGGAAGAAGGAGACTCATCCAGGCAAATCATACTGCAACCCACCTGCTCCAGGCAGCCCTGAGAGAGGTTATAGGTGAGCATGTCCATCAGGAGGGATCATGGGTTGGGGTAGAGAAATTGAGATTTGACTTTACCCATTTCGCTTCTCTATCAGAAGATGAGATAAGAAAGATCGAGGATACGGTAAATAGTTGGATTCTCCAGAATATTCCCGTTGTTATTCATCAAACCAGCCTGAAAGAGGCGCTCAAGTTAGGGGCAATAGCGTTGTTCGGAGAGAAATACCAGGAGCCAGTCAGAGTGATAGAGATAGATGATATATCGAGAGAGTTATGTGGTGGGACGCATGTTCTAAATATAAGTGAGATAGGTATCTTCAAAATACTATCCGAAACTGGGATACATACCGGTGTCAGAAGGATAGAGGCTCTGACTTCGATGGGGGTCAGGGACTATCTACTAAAGCGGGAATCACTGATCGGCGATTTAAGGCAGTTGGTGGGTCAGAAGAACCTCGAGACCGGCATAAAGAGATTAATGACGAAAAACAAGGAACTGAAGGAGAGGATAAGACAACTGCAGAAAGATATGTTAAAGGGCGGTATAAGGGCGGAAGATAGACTAAAGAGGATGAAGATAAGGGATGTAGAGTTGGTAACAGGATATCTGCCCGGGTTCGACAAGGAAGACCTGAGGGAATTCTCCGACAGGATCAGGAGCACCCCCAAGAAGATCTGCGTCCTGGCAACGACCGTGAAGGATAACCCCTTTTTTGTTGTATCTGTAAGTGACGATCTAAAGACCAGCTACCACGCCGGCAAGATTGCGGATTTACTTGGTAGGCTTGCAGGTGGAGGTGGAGGTGGCAAACAATACATCGCTGAGGCAGGTGGAAGGAAGGATGTAGAAATAGAAGAGATTTTGACTAAAGCTCAAGATGTGGTAGGAGGCCTAAAATCAAAGTAGAGAGAATAACCATGCTAACCCGCAAGATAGTTGTTTATATAATTATAGGAGTAGTTGGGGCATACCTTGTCGCAGCTGGCTTCTTTGCTGGTGTTTTCGTTACGCTAAAGAAGACACTCCCAGCTGTTGAGGCTGTAGAAGAATATTCATCTCAGCTTATAACATATGTATACGATGAGAATGGTGTGGTATACGCGGAGTTTTACAACGAGATGAGAATACCTGTTGAATTGGAGGATGTACCAGAACTGGTTAAGGAGACTACTATAGCCGTAGAAGACAGAAAGTTCTATTCTCACTGGGGCATAAATCCATTTGCAATAATAAGGGCTTTTGTAGCGAATATCTCTGCAAGGAAGACAGTCCAGGGAGGCTCGACCATAACACAACAACTTGCAAGAAGCATGTTTCTAACGCTCGAGCGAACATATATGAGAAAACTAAAAGAGGTCATACTTACCCTGACCATCGAGCGAATGTACTCCAAGGATGAGATATTTAATATGTATCTAAATGAGATATATTACGGTAATGGTTGTTGGGGAATAGAGGCTGCTTCGAGAAAACTGTTCGATAAGAGTGTAAGGGGTATCAGCCTGTCGGAGTGCGCACTTCTTGTGTGTATGCCGAGATACACTTATTACTATGATC
>CAZRTU010000199.1:0-4111 GCA_964603075.1 uncultured bacterium | reverse complement strand
ACTCATACGATAGGTATCTTCAAGAATACGATTTTGAAGGTTATAGAATCTATCGTTCTACAGAACCCAGTTTTCTGGAAGTGAAATTGATAACCGATGCCCAAGGAAATCCTACGTATAGAACTCCCATTGCCCAGTTTGATAAAGACGATGGATTGTATGGGCCGCATCTTATAGGCGTGTATGGTGCCCATTTCAATCTGGGCGACGATACAGGGTTAAAACATACCTATATTGACTCGACAGTTAGAAATGGCCAAACCTATTATTATGCGGTTGTATCATATGACTATGGATTTATAGCTCGGGACGAAGAGGGTAATGTCAGGTTCGATTCTGAAGGTAATCCAATAGGAATTGCACCAACCGAGTGTACCTCAACTCTGTTTATAGACGAGACTGGTCAAACTAAGATTGATGTTAACACTGCTGTAGTTACCCCAAATGCCCCCGCTGCTGGTTATATCCCGCCTGCGTTGGAAAGGAATATAACTCACCGGGGACCTAGCACAGGAAATATAAAAGTTGGGTTTCTTGCGCCTGAGTTGGTCAAAGATGGTGCCTACTATAAAATTGTATTCAAAGATACCTCCTACCTTCATCTTGACCCATCCCCGAGTTATACGATAATTAGAGATACATTGCCCGATGATCTGTCCTCTCTTCCTGAAACACTCTTGATTGATGTCAACCTATCTGATCCTGACGATGAAACCTCACTTATCGATGGAATAGTCATATACTTCCATAACGAACCTACGTGCAGTTATGTCGATTCCCTATCCGGTTGGCTTGTAAAAAACAACAACCACACTATCAAAATTGGTTATAATCCAATGTTTAGTAGTGAAACGAACCCGATATTTAACCTAAACACTCCTTACCCCCAGGACTTAAAACTAATATTCTCTGACTCAATAGTAACATCTTCGGTAGCTCTGCTTGGAGCATTCAAAGCGATACCAACCAACCTTTCGTTATGGGATGTTACGGGTGATAGTCTGTCGCAACCTTTCCTCTTCGCTGATAACGACAAGGATTCAATGTTTACAATGGGTGACGCTATCATAACGCTGGTTGAGGACCCGAATTCCATAGTCAACTATCGAACAAGCTGGGAATTCAAGCTCATCGGTCCTATTCGTATCGATACGACATTCTATGAAGACAGTATTGTAGTTGATACAATTCTTATCGAAGACCCTATCCCACCACAGCCGGGTGATGTATTCTGCCTGCGCAATACAAAACCATTCCGTGGCGATTGGATAAATTCTGAAGGAGACACCCTTGAGGGAGATGTCTTCGACTTCGTGGTCAAAGGAGAATCATACAGTAAGGAGAAAGCTATGGATGAACTGGACAGAATAGCTGTAGTTCCCAATCCTTATGTAGTTGCTGCTCCCTGGGAATCCTTCAACCCATATCAATTTGGGCGAGGAGAGAGAAAGATAGACTTCATTCACCTGCCCCAAAATTGCACTATCCGCATATACACCGTTCGAGGCAATCTTGTAAAGGCTATAGAACATGAAAACACACTTAAAGATGGTTCTGAATCCTGGAATCTGGTCACCCATGACGGTATGGATATTGCCTATGGACTTTATATTTACCACGTCGAAGCACCAGGAATTGGAGAGAAGATCGGTAAGTTTGCTGTTATTAAATAAAAGGAGGTATGATGAAGGCAACTTTCTTCATAGTCTTGATACTTACAATTAACCTTTTTCTCCCTTCTTAATTTTAGTGGTTGAATTCATAAGATAACTACCTGTAAAACACATGAGGAAATTTTGTTTAGCATCTATATCCATCGCCTTCTTATTTTCATTCATCACAACTGAGGCGACTTTAGTAACTTTTGTAGTAAAGGTTCCAGAAGAAACATCTCCTTTAGATACTGTATATATAATGGGCAATAAACCTGAGCTTGGTAACTGGAACCCATCAGCAGTACCACTAAACAGGAATCCTGATGGAACTTGGCAAATAGAAATAGACCTCGCCTCTGGCAGTAATATTTATTACAATTATACTAAGGGAAGCTGGTTTTATATTGAGAAGGGACATGTCGGTGAAGCGATCAGTTTCAGGATATTTACTGTTCCTGATAACGATACTACGGTGAACGACACCATATTAAAATGGGGACAATTCGGACCATACCTTTCCTGGGTCAACGACCCCAAAACAACAATGGTGATAAGCTGGCGAACGGATAGACCTGGAGACGGACTCCTTGAGTACGGTTACGATACAACATATGGATTCTCAAAATCTGATACAGCTGTCGGAACTTTGCACAGTATCGAGCTCGATAATCTTGAACCTTCGAGTATGTACCATTATCGCGTCAGTTCCTCATCGGGTGAGATGGGAGTCGATAATACTTTTTCAACCGCTATAGATCGATATGAGCCATTTGAATTCGTGGCTTACGGTGATACCAGAACAAATGATGGTGACCGTGCTTCGGTTGTTGCCAGGATTATCGAGATCGATCCAGACATAGTTTTCAATACCGGTGATTTAGTAGAGGATGGGACCCTAGATAATCAATGGAGAGTATGGTTCAGTACAGACCAGGATATCCTTGATCACATACCCTATTTTGTTGCCATTGGAAACCATGAGATGAATGCAGACCTCTATTTCGACTACTGGCATTTTCCAGGGAATGAGACGTGGTACTCCATAGACTATGGAAATGCCCATTTTATCTGTCTGAGCACTGAAACCAATATATATGGCGAACAAAGGGAGTGGCTTGAGACAGATCTTGCTACTGCAAGTCAATATGTAGAGTGGATCTTTGTGTTTTTCCACAGACCCCCATATAGCTCTGGTGACCACGGTAGCGATCTCTACATAAGAGAAGCATGGTGCTGTCTCTTTGAGACCTATGGTGTTGATATTGTCTTCAACGGTCATGACCACGACTACGAAAGAGGCTTCGTCAATGGTGTATACTATATTGTCACTGGCGGAGGAGGAGCACCTCTGAGACCTGTTGGATGGAGTGACTGGACTATATATTCTGAGATGACTCTACACTGCTGCAAGGTATCTATGGACAGCCTACTGCTATACTTAGAAGCAATCAAACCTGATGGTACAGTCTTTGACTCTTTCTATATAGACAAGACTGTGGGCATAGAAGCGGACATGAGCCCTCGGGTATTCAAGGTTTTCCAGAATTATCCCAATCCATTCATTTCAAAAACCGAGATAGGCTATCAAACCTCAAGGGCTGCTCATGTAAGGATTGAGATATTCAATATCATAGGTGAAAAGGTAGTAACTCTGGCAAGCAGATACGAAGATAGAGGTTATCACTCGGTATCATGGGACGGTAGAGACAACGTGGGGAAAAGTGTTGGAAGTGGAACCTATTTTTGCAGGTTCAAGGTAACTTTGGATACTCATGAAGATTTATCTGAGACCATAAAAATATATTTAATCCAATAACAAAGTAATCGGTAAGTTTGCCGTTATTAAATAAAAAGGGAAGGGTTTAAATTTTAAAGGGAGTAGAAATGGTGAAGAAAACGACGATTATTCTGGGATTGGGCTTATTGGCTTTCATAGTTGGTTGTGAAAAACCATCCTTTCAAGAAGATGCTTATGAAAAACTATCTGTATATTTCGCCGATAAAAGGGGAGGGGTAGAAGTTGGTGGCCCTTTCGTCGGTGCGGAGTTTCATCAGAGTAATCCCCTTCCAAGCCGCATCAGTTTTTATTATCCCATAGCGAATAGTATTGATCTAAGTACCGATTATTGGAAGCGTGCCCTTGCCCGCCGACCTTTTTGGATTGGAGTTCGTGTTGATGACGGACAGAAAGAGTGGATTGGACAAGAACCTTTTGAATACCATTTGACGCCATTTTCAGTTGATTTCTTGCAGAGTAAGCAAGATTATGACATCAATTTTCGATATCAATTCTGTAAAGATCTACCAGCAATGGTAGTGACCATAACGATTACTAACCGAAAGTCTAATCAAGCCGAGTTTGAAATATACACGCACCTGGAAACTGGATTGAGAACATGCCACTCATATTTTACCCGGGATACTGCTTGGTCGGAATTTCTGCCTGAAGGTTCTGT
>CAZRTU010000198.1:0-4126 GCA_964603075.1 uncultured bacterium | reverse complement strand
GAATTAATAGGCTTCTTGAAAGCGAGCCCGAGATAAAGGATACGGGCAGGGAAGATATACAAGATGTAAAGGGAATACTTAGATTCAAGGATGTAAATTTCTCCTTTAACGGTGTTCCTTTACTCAAAGATATCAATATCGAGATAAAACCAGGAGAAAAGATCGGTGTTGTCGGTGGTATAGGTTCTGGGAAATCGACACTGGTCTCGCTAATAGTAAGACTGTATGACATTAGCAATGGTGAGATTTCACTGGATGGAGTACCTATCAGGGACATCCCACTTTATACTCTAAGAAAGGCTGTGGGTTTTGTACCTCAGGACGTCTTTCTCTTCTCCGATACCATAAAGGAGAATATAAGATTTGGGAACCCGGAGGCTACGGATGATGAGATAATTGATGTAATAAGGTTGTGTGGATTGGAGGAAGAGATAAAAGAATTCTCCAAGGGTCTCGATACAATCGTTGGTGAGAGAGGAATCTCGTTATCGGGTGGACAGAGACAGAGGGTAACACTGGCAAGGGCGGTAATCAAGGACCCCAAAATATTAATACTGGATGATGCTTTATCCTCCGTTGATACGGAGAAGGAAACAGAGATCTTAGAAAACCTGAGAGATTTTCTAAAAGAAAGATCGACCATAGTTGTATCCCACAGGCTGAAAAGCCTCATCGACTCCGATGAAATAATAGTCATGCGTGAGGGTGAGATAGTAGAAAGAGGAACTCATAAGAAACTTGTCCTGGCGGATGGAATGTATGCCAATCTTTACCGCATACAGCAGTTAGAGGAAGTCCTTTGAGGACATCTTGTCTATTATCTCATCAAAGGTAAAACTGATATTATTTCTTAGATAAGTTCACCTATGTTCTTATGTACACAGAAGATAAAATAAGGAAGATGCCAACCCAGTCAATCCTGAGAAGACTGGCAGGTTATATGGGAAAACAGAAATGGCTTCTTGTGCTTGCCATCTTCGTTACTGTTATACTCACAGGTATACAGCTAAGCTTTCCCTATCTGACCAAAGTGGCGATTGATAACTACATAATCTCCACTGTACAGTTGATCGAGGTCGACCAAGAAGGTATTGAATTTATAAACTCTTACGATACAGAGGCATTGACCAAGCTTGAGGGGAACCTCTATGCAATAAAAACGAATACCCTATCCCAACTCCCAACCTCATACGTAAAGGATTTGTACGATAATGGTAAGCTGGGGAAAGGTAAGTTCTATATTTTCCAAGTACCCTTCGATCAGGGATTGTGGGAATCTTTGGATTACAGAGTCTATGGAAATATCAGGTTGGTATCGGATAATGCGATGAGACAGTTGAGCGTAAGAAAGATCCTGGAACTCCGCAAGAGTGACATTGCGGGTGTTAAGCGTATCGCATACATATTCCTCATACTACTATTTACTCATTTAGGGCTGACTTTCGCCTCTATATTTGCCCTGGCTTATACAGGCCAGATGGTAATGTACAGAATTCGTAAGAATATATTCACACATCTGCAGCGACTCAGGATTTCGTTTTTTGATCGAATTCCATCAGGCAGACTCGTTACAAGGACAACCAATGACGCCGAGAAACTCAATGAATTCTTTACAGATGTTCTAACCGGTTTCTTCCAGGACGTATTTCTGTGCTTGGGAGTTATGATTGTGATGTTCAGACTGCAGCCCAAGCTTTCGCTCGTAACCTATGCCCTTCTTCCAATCATAGCTATTGTTATTACCATATTCAGAATCAAGGTCAGAAAGGTCTACCATAAGGTAAGGGAACTTTTATCCAAATTAAACTCCAGATTGGCTGAATATCTGAATGGAATTAAGGTTATCCAGCTCTTCAATCAGGAGAGAGGAGTGAGAGAGGATTTCGGGGACGTTAATGAGAATTACTACCGAGCAAACATAAGACAGATAATCGTATACGGCGTTTTCAGACCTTCTATAGACCTCCTTGCTTCAATCGGAATCGCTCTCATAATCTGGTACGGAGGAGGGGAGGTTATAAAGAATGCCATAACACTTGGTATGCTGGTTGCCTTTATATCTTACATAGAGATGTTCTTCAGACCCATACAGGACATCTCTGAAAGATTCAATATTGCTGAAGACGCCATGGTCGCATCAGAGCGCGTGTTCACACTTCTTGATAACAAAGAGGGAGAACTGAATACAGGTAAAATAAAGAAGGCAAGACTTGGGGGTAAAATTGAATTCAGGAACGTATGGCATAGATACAATGGGGAGTGGATACTCAAGGATTTGAGCTTTTTGGTAAATCCAAAGGAGAGAATAGCCATAGTTGGGCCAACAGGGGCAGGCAAGACCTCTATAATTAGCCTGCTGCCGAGATTCTACGAATGTGAGAAGGGTACAATTCTCATAGACGATGTGCCCATATCAGAGTACGACTTGGACTCCCTGAGGCGAAACACTGGGATTGTTATGCAGGATGTATTCCTCTTCGCCGGCAGCATAAAAGACAATATAAAACTACATAACTCAGATATAAAAGACAATGACATTAAATTGGTCTCAGAATACGTAAATGCAGATAAATTTATAACCAAACTTCCCCAGACCTACGATACAGATGTAAAAGAGAGGGGTACAAGACTCTCCATAGGTGAAAGGCAATTACTATCATTCGCAAGGGCTCTTGCAACGGATCCAACCATTCTTATCCTTGACGAGGCAACTTCTTCAGTCGATTCAGAGACTGAGGCGCTTATACAGGATGCAATAAGCAAACTGCTACAGGAGAGAACAAGTATTGTAATTGCCCACCGTCTATCAACCATCAAAACCGTAGACAGGATTATGGTAATAGACAAGGGTAGGATAATAGAAGAAGGCAGACACAATGACCTGATAAAAAAGAAAGGCATGTACTATGCCCTGTATAAATTGCAATATTTAAAATAGTAAGCGCCTACTTTTCCTTGAGATGATAGAGATCTTCTCTCCTGTCTGCGATTATATCGTTTCTCTCAGTAACCATCTTGTCATTCGCCTCTTCGATATCACACTCAACTGTCCAGACACCCTCTATCCTCTCTCCTAATCTTACCATAATCTTCCCTTTGGGTGAAACGATCTGCGATATGCCAGTAAATCTAAGTCCATGTTCTTCTCCTGTCCGGTTCGAAGTGGCTATAAAGAGTCTGTTTTCTATGGCTCTCGTTATAGCAGCATCCTGACAATATGGGAGTACAAGGTTTGTTGAGTGAGCGATGATCTGAGCACCCTTTAGTGCCAGTATCCTCCAGGGCTCAGGGAATATCCAGTCAAAACAGACCAGAAGTCCAATCCTTGCTCTGGATCTACCTAACTTGACATCGAATACAGGAAACCCAGTATCACCTGGAGTAAAAAAGAGCTTCTCAGTATTGAACAGATGGGCTTTGCGATAAACCTCTACGCTACCATCGGGAGATAAAAGGAAGCTTGAATTGTATAACCTCTCCCCCACCTTCTCGGCTATTCCAAAGGCAAGAAAGAGATTATTAGTTCTGGCAATCTCGGAGAGTCTCTCAACCGTAGGTCCATTTATCTCCTCAGAGAGCTCCTTAAGTTCTTCTTTGTTTTTAAAGACATACCCCGTAAAGCAAAGTTCTGGCAGGACTATGAGGGCATCTCTTTCTCCCGAAAGCATCTCCAATACTCTCGCATGATTCCCTTCTTTGTTCCCAAAAATTGGGCTATATTGCAAAACGCCTATACGCATCTCTTATAACCTTCCACACCCCACCTTCAACATTACACCTTCCACGTCTCACATTCCACATTACACATTACACATTCCACGTTGCACATTCCACGTCCCACGTCTCACTTCCCACCCAGCACTGTCTTCAAAAGTATCTCTTCTAAATCCGGTTTTCCTATCTCTTCAAGCATATACTTTACACGAGCATAGGGCTTTTTAATCTGCACAACTCTGGTTATGTCTATTGGAGTACCGACAACCACACTGTCACAAGGTACTTTCGCAATCGTCTCCTGGAGGTCCTTTACCTGCTTTTCACTGTAACCCATTGCCGGTAAAATGCCACCAGTATTAGGATATTTAATGTAGGTCTCTTTAATGGAGCCAACAGCGTAGGGCCTGGG
>CAZRTU010000197.1:0-4139 GCA_964603075.1 uncultured bacterium | reverse complement strand
GCCGATGAAATATAAAGAAATTCATGACTTGCGCCGGGAGTCATGAAATAATATGATAGGGTTTATAAAGGTTTCTTTGAAATATTAGGCTGGAGGGCTAGTCCTAATTGGTAAGGCAGCGGACTTGAAATCCGCCGGGAGCAATCCCATGGGGGTTCGAATCCCTCGCCCTCCGTTGTTGCAGCGAGGCGGGAAGAGAGATGAGAGACGAGAGACCCCTGGAGAGAATCGTAAGAAGTTATAAGGAGTTGAGGGTTTATAAACACGCAATGGATATAGCTATGGGGATCTTTGAATTGAGCAAGAATTTTCCTAAAGAAGAGAAATACTCGCTCACTGATCAGATTAGACGCTCATCTCGTTCTGTGTGTGCTAATATTGCAGAGGCTTGGAGGAAACGTAGGTATAAGGCTGCTTTCTTAAGTAGATTGAGTGACGCAGAAACTTAGGCAGAAGAAACTCGAGTATGGTTGGAATTTAGTTTCAAGTGCGGTTACATTGACCAAGCCACGAGTAAAAGACTCGACGACGCATATGATAGAGCTATTGCTCAGATTGTAACAATGATGCACGAGCCAGAAAAATGGGTTGTTAGATGAGACGTCACTCTTCGCTCATCACCTTTCGCCGGTTCGGGAGTCGGAGAGGTGGCCGAGAGGCTGAAGGCAACCGATTGCTAATCGGTTTTCTGCTGAAAGGTGGAACGTGGGTTCGAATCCCACCCTCTCCGGTTTTTCCAGGTAGTGTTATGTTGACTAACTTAAGTATGTCTTTGAAATTCCAAATATCAAGTACCAAGTATGGTTAAGCACCAAACTACAAGCACCAAATTACAAACAATGTTTAAATTCCAATGACCAAAACTCCAGACTGTTTCGAATTTATAATTTTTTAGATTTGTTAATTGTTTGTTATTTGGAATTTGTGATTTGTAATTTAGAGATAAGTTGATCCTATGGACCTTAAGGGATTATCTTTTATCAAGGCTTCTGGAGGCGGTAACGACTTTATATTGATAGACAACAGAAAACAGAATATTGATAATTCAGTTCTAATTGAAGCTATACCTTCTATATGCAGTAGAGGTTTATCCGTTGGGGCAGATGGTGTAATCATACTTGCCGAAGCCCATGACGCCGACTTCGACTGGAGTTACTTCAACTCAGATGGTTCATATGCCTCACTCTGCATAAATGGAGTCTTGTCCGCTGTCCGTGCATGTAAGTACTGGGGTCTCAGAAAGAGCACATTTACCTTTAACACCCCCTCTGGCAAGATAAAATCCAAGACAAAGGGTAACAAAATCAGACTATTTCTTCCTTCCCCAAGGGATATTCGTCTCAATCAGGAGTTGTCTATAGAGTCACGGAATCTTAACTGTCATTTCATAAACACAGGTGTCCCACATGCGATAGTCTTTCACGATAACTTAGAGGAGATACCTGTGAACGAGTTAGGTGAAAAGGTTAGAAATCACAAATTATTCCTCCCGGAAGGTTCCAATGTGGATTTCGTAAAGATAATTGGCGATTCTGAGTTGAGTATTCGCACTTATGAGAGAGGGATCGAGGGAGAAACACTATCCTGCGGGACAGGTGCATTTGCGTCTGCCATCATTGCCGTCCTTTTGAGGTTAACCCAATCACCGGTAAAGGTATGTACCAAAGGTGGAAGCCGTTACACTATAGATACACTTGAGAACTACCTCGAGGGTGAGGCAAGATTGGTCTATATGGGAGAATTACAGGAGGCATTATGGCAAGTGTAAAGCTGGTTGGTTTAAGGAAGATTTATGAAAAGAATGTTGTGGGTATCGAGGATATAAATCTCGAGATTGATGACAAGCAATTCTGTGTACTTGTAGGTCCATCAGGGTGCGGAAAGTCAACAACTTTGAGGTTGATAGCAGGACTCGAGACACCCACACAGGGTGAGATCTACATTGGAGACAGGCTTGTGAACAACGTACCTCCTAAGGATAGAGACGTGGCTATGGTATTCCAGGATTATGCATTGTATCCCCATATGAGTGTTCTGGACAACATGGCGTTCGCCCTGAAGCTCAGAAGATACTCGAGGGATGAGATCAAAAAGAGGGTTGAGCAGACATCCAAGATTCTGGGAATAGAAAGACTGCTGACGAGGAAGCCTAAGGCATTATCCGGCGGACAGAGACAGAGAGTTGCTGTGGGAAGAGCGATTGTGAGGAATCCACAGATATTCCTATTTGATGAGCCCCTTTCGAACCTCGATGCGAAACTCAGGGTCGAGATGAGGTCAGAGCTTAAGAAACTCCAGAGAGAACTCGCTACTACCTCGGTCTATGTGACTCACGACCAGGTTGAGGCGATGACTATGGGAGACAAGATAGTAATACTGAATGGAGATTCCAAGACCCTTTATGACAATCCAGTGAACCGATTTGTGGCCGGCTTTATTGGGACACCCCCGATGAACTTCTTTGGAGGGATTGTTGAAGAGGGTACCTTTACATCAAGAGACGCTTCAGTCAAAATACCATTAAAACGTCCAAAGGGAGAGGTCACGGTAGGGGTAAGACCCGAAGACATGGTTCTGGATCCCAAGGGCAATATAAGAGCCAAAGTAGAATTGGTAGAGGCACTTGGTAATGAAACATTACTACATCTGACAATAGGAGAGAGTCGTTCGATTATGAGAACTTACGAGTCGCCCCCGAGCAGAGGAGATATAATAAATATCAATTTTAAGTCTGAGAAATTACACGTGTTTGATGCAAATACGGGTGAAAGGCTATGATGACCCTTAAAGATGTAAAGAATAACCCTGCAGTTAAATCTTATATAAATAAAGCGAACGAAACGCTCGGTGTTATAGGGTATACAGAGCATGGCGAGAGACATTCTTACATTGTGGCGCGAGATGCTCGGAATATTCTCAAAGAACTGGGCAGAGACGATAGAACCTGCGAGCTTGCGGCTATATCTGGCTATCTGCACGACATTGGTAATGTCATATCGAGAGAGATGCACGCCCAGACCGGGGCTCTAATCGCCAGCCAGATACTTACCCAGATGGGTATGGGTGTTGAGGATATCTCAGAGGTCATCACGGCTGTAGGAAATCATCACGAGGAAGACGGGCTTGCCGTCTCGGACGTTACAGCCGCATTGATACTCGCAGATAAAGCAGATGTCCACCGTTCCAGGGTCAGAAACCCGAAGTTTATCAGGTTTGATATCCACGACAGGGTAAACTACTCTACCGAGAGCTCTTCTCTGAGCGTCGATAAGGAAAAAAAGGTTATTACACTAGATATATCGATAGATACAAAGATATCTTCTGTAATGGAGTACTTTGAGATATTCCTTTCTCGAATGACTGTCTCGAGAAAGGCTGCAGCTTTTCTTGGTTACAAATTTGTGCTGAAGATAAACGGGAGCAGAATGATATGAGAAGATATATTTTATCTATGAGTTTTATATTAGTTACCCTACTTATCTCATGTGAGAAGTCTCCTCAAAAGAGGGACGTATTCTTTGAGAAAGAGGAGAAACCGGATGGCTTTGTTGCGTTTGTATTAGATAAATATGATGTGAAGATTTATGATATTTCTTCTTTTTCCCTTATTAACACCTTGAGTATTCCCGATATCAAAAGGGCATTCACATATGGAGATTCAGTCTTTCTTCAGGACTCGAAGCTCTACAAGTATGACTTTGAGACAAATAAGGCTGAAGTGGTAAAAAAAATCCAACCCACCCCACTTTATCTTATTTTAACAGGGGGAGGAGTTTATTCTATCAATGAGAGAGGCATGCTTTATAATGATGAATGGGTAGTTGAGGACACAATTATTGGATATTCCGAGGGCTATAAAAACATATGGCTTCTGACACCAAATAATTTAATATCCATAGATAAGAGTAACGGTGAGAAGAGGATAGAGGAATTAGATAATCCTGTTACATTTTGTATTAGTCCGTACGGTCTGAGGGTATATTTAGCCTTTACCGATAGAATAGATGTTTATCTGGAGAAGAATTTTTCACTGATAAAGAGCGTTAGTATAGATGATACTCCCGTTGAACTTGTAACAACCCCAGCAGGGAATAAAATATACATACTTACAGTCGAAAGCATATCCGTTTTGGATAGAG
>CAZRTU010000196.1:0-4153 GCA_964603075.1 uncultured bacterium | reverse complement strand
AAAAAGAGAAAGAGAAAAAAATATCTGAAAAGCAGTTGAATTCAAAGGAATGGTTGAAAAGCTTAGACAGTAAAGAGAAAAATGCAGTATGGCGTTGGCAAGGAAGCAGTTATGAGCGTATTCGGGAATATCAAATAACAGGTAAAGGAACTAAGGAAGTCAAAGAGATTTCAAAAGTATTAAATAAGGCGATGGTTCGTGCAAAGGGATATAAAGGGACAATCTATCGAGGCTTAAATTCTTTAGATGCCAAAAGTTATAAAATGCTGACCCAATCAAAAACATTAAGTTGGGATGCGATGTCCAGTGCATCCACCGATAAAAATATAGCCTCATATTTTGCTCGATTGGGGACAAAAGGGAAAGGTGTTATTTTAGAGATTCAAAATAAGACAGGAATACTCATAGGTGGTGAGGAAAAAGAAATCATAATGCGGAAAAGTGCAAAATATGTAGTGCAAAATATTTTTACCGAACAGATTCAGGGAAAAACTATAACACGTATAATTTTAACAGAAATATAATGCAACGTTTTGGAGATAATAGTTTGAAATTCATTACTCTTGACGAGGGTATTTGTCATAAGTGTAGATATTTGCATTCGGATGGAATGAGTTGTATGGCGTATCCCGATGGTATTCCTGAAGATATTTTAATAGGGAAAATTGACCATACAGAACCACAGCCTGATGATAACGGGATACAATTCAAACCCCGACAAGGAGAACGTATTATAACTACATTCCCAGAATTGGAAATAGGAGGTTAATTATGCCCTACACGTCAATTGACGGAGCTAAGAAGGCGAGTTTCCCCACATCGGCTGAGGGGATTGCATTGACCTTGCCACAAATAAACAAACTGGCAGAGATATACGATGCACTTAAAGAGGAAGGCAAGGTGGACAATCCAATGGCTGTAGCGTGGAATTCGTGGAAACAAGTATATGAGAAAAAGGGTGGCAAATGGGCCGAGAAGGAAAAGAAACCAGCTGAATCCCTTGAACTCTTTTATAGGGGTGATGACTTTTCCAAGATAGATTTCGAAGGAGGGGTCAGGTTCAAGAAGGATTTGATACCTGTAGGCTCTTTTTTACACCCACAGGACAGGACCAAGAAAATCGTAGTTACAAAAGAGCGAATGCAGAAATGGATAGATGCCTTTGAGAATTATAAAAAGGTTGGTGGTGATGTCCATATACCTCTGAGGCATTCCGATGACCCCGACAAGAATACGGGTTGGTTGGAAAAGTTACTGATAGAGAATGATAAGCTGATGGGGATTGTGGAAATTACCGAGCCTGAGATAGCCGAAAAGATAGAGCGGAAGACTATCAAGGGAGCATCTATCAGTATTACGCCCGATTTTCTTGACGAGAAAGGAAACGCATATGATGAGATGCTTGACCATGTGGCTCTGACTGTCATACCGCAGATACGAGGTCAGGGACCATTCGTAAGGTTGGAAAGTGGTGAATTTGAAAGTTTAATATCCGCTGATGAGCGGGGAAATCAAAACGCACAAGAGAAGGAGGTAATTACAATGGAAGAAGACATCAAACAACTGAAGGAGCAGATAGCAGGACTCGAAAAAGAGAAGGCGGAGCTTGAGGAGAAAGCCAAAGTGTCCGAAAACGTAACCCTCGAGACTCTCAAAAAAGATAAGGAAAAGACGGAAAAAGAGGTTGCAGAACTCAAAGGTCAGGTTACAAAGCTTGAGGAGGAGAAGGTTGAGAGGGAGAAGATAGAGATGAAGGCAAGGATAGAGGAACTTGTCAAGGACGGCAAACTTCCGCCAGCTGTGCGAGACAAGGTAGGGATATTACTTGAGGCAGACTGGTCGAAACCCATACATCTTGAGGAGAAGGATAAGGATGGGAATAAGACTGAGAGAGACGTAACGCATAAGGCGATGATCTTTGAGATTTTTGCAAATCTGCCTAAGTATGCAGGATTCAAGGAAGAGACCGTAACGGAATCGAAGGTTGAGATGGAAGAGGAGGAAGCGAAAAAGATAGGTAGAGAGACGGCTGAAAGTGTAACAGGTACAAGTAAATCCAAAGAACTCGAAGCAAAGAAATAAGGAGGGTTTTAAAATGGCTGACAAAGCAATTGAAACCAGTATAGTATCTGGAGGCTACACAGGTGCGCTAAAGGAATTTCTACTTTCCAGGGACTTTGTGAGAATCCCCATAACGATTGCAAAGTCGGATAGTAGATTTTCTTCTTCGGTGAGCGGTCCCTGTCTTTACGGCAGACAGACTGCATCGCCTGGGGAGTATGCACCTTTTTACGTGACCGCTCTTCTGGGTTCTAATGCGGCAAGCGGTCAGGCGGATATAATTCTTGCCACAACGGGCGAGGATGACATAAACCAGTTTCTGGCTGGTGATGTGATATACCTTTCGGATGATAATGCTTACGAGTCACTTACGATTGACAGCGTGGATGTGGATACGAACACCATCACCTGCACGGGGGATCTGGTGAATTCATATACCACTGCGGCAAATGCAAAGGTATATCTCTATGACGGGACTGAGGACTCGGCTAACGTAGTAGTGGTAGAGGAGAGCATTGACTTTTCAGAGACGGATGACGTGCGTGTAAGTGCCTACCTCAAGGGTTCGTTTGACGAAACGAAACTGGAGAGGGCTACGAACTTTGTCAAGGCTGATTGTCAGAGATTAGATATACGTACAATACAACTCTAATGCACAACGACTTTCATTTTGAGGAGGATTAAAGATGGCTACTTGGAAGGAAATATCTGAAGCTAAGATTTTTAAAAAGCCCATAATGGATGCGATTATACAAGAATTTGTAACTCCGACAAATGCGTTCCTAATCACGGATGCCTTTCTGCCAATGCTTGAGGTCAATGACACGAGGTTAATCGCACTCCGTAAAAACGGGGCTTTTGGTAAGACAGCTCCTGCATCCCTTTCGGCGGAGCATCATCATGTTGCAATGTTGGGAGGGCTGTATAAGGAAGCGACCACAGGATACTGGAGAGAGAGCATACTCTTCCACGAGGATGATTTTCTCAATGTGAGGAATCCTGAGAAACCCGGCGAACTCTGGGGTCAGCAGATGATGGGCGAAGCCCTGAATCTGTTGGATATACGACTAAATAACAGAATAGAGCAGTTGGCCTCCGATGTGGTCTTTTCCAAGGGGTATAGCGTGGCTCAATACGGGGTGAATTATACCTATGCCGCACCCATACCTCCGAAATACTACATCGATATGGCGGCAAGTGCGGCTTCAGGATTCACAAATGCACCCTGGATAAGTACACCTGCTGATACGAATAGATGGAGTGATCTCACAGAGGCAAGACCCTTGAGGGACATAAGGGAAGTCTTGAGATATGCGGGCAGATGGGGTATAAATATTGACACGATATGGTTTAACTCCATCACGGCTGGTTATATCGAAGACAATGCAGACATCAAGGGTTATATCCAGGCTTCTCCCGTACTCTCTGAGAAGTTTATCACGGTGCAGAAACTTCTTGAGACCGTGGCAGGTTTAAAGGGGCTGAAGGTTGTGATAGACGACAGATTCTACAATGAGGAAACCCATTTTACGGCAGCAGCTACGGCGGGCGATTCCACTTACACGGTTTTTGATTCGACTGGATTTACCAATGGAGACACTTTGACCTTGAGAAACTCAAGCGACCAGGAAGAGGATATAGTGGTTCACGCCTCAACTTCTATCGACACCAGCACACCAGGGGCACACGTCATCACTCTTGCTGCAGGGACTACTCTTTCGTATTCCTATGCAGTGAACGATAGGTGTACAAAGGCAGTTCCTTATGTACCTGATAACAAGGTCGCTTTTAGGGCTGTTACCAATGCGAGGAGTGCACCTGCGAGATGGGTAACAACTCCATCCGTAACCAAGGGCGGAAATATCAACAGACCATTGCCTGGTAGATATACGTGGAGTTACGTAAGACCTGCGAATCAGCCTCCCATATATGCGGAAGTTGGTGCAGGTATCCACGGCGGTCCTGTAGTTTGGACTTCAGGTGGATGGATTACTCTGAAGATAGCGGCTTAATTCATAAGGGGAGGGGTAACGCCCTCCCCACACATACAGGAGGAAACGATGAGAGCGAAATTACAGAAAATAGTAGTATC
>CAZRTU010000195.1:0-4158 GCA_964603075.1 uncultured bacterium | reverse complement strand
CCAATGTGACCTCTTTTTTTGTCCTTCTATTTTTGTCCCGCCGCATAGAGTGAAGCTGATTTTATAGCTCGTACCATTGTTAAAGATTAGACCTAAAAAAGGGAGGTTAAAATGGTTTCGGGCCCCATTCTTCTTGTCATCTTTGCTATCAGTATAGTCTTCATAGTTCTGATGACTTCCAAGGTAAAGATGAATGCCTTTTTGGTACTATTACTCGCAGCCTTTGGTGTGGGTCTGGCTGCCGGTCTACCTATTGATAAGGTTTTAAAGGCTATAAAGGACGGTTTTGGCAACACGCTGGGGTATATTGGGATTGTAATTATATGCGGGACTATAATTGGAACAATTCTGGAGAGAACAGGAGCTGCCCTTAGTATGGCGAACTGGGTAATTCGAAGAGTCGGTGCACACAACAGTCCCTTGGCTATGGCGATTACCGGCTTTATCGTCGGCATACCCATCTTCTGCGATTCAGGATTTGTGATTCTTTCGTCCCTGAATAAGGCTCTTGCCGAGAGGAGTAAAATCTCCATGGCTGTGATGGCTGTTGCGCTCTCGGGTGGCCTCTATTCTGTACACTGTTTGATACCTCCACATCCTGGCGCAACAGCCGCATCGGGTATAATAGGTGTGGACCTTGGGAGGGTAATCATCCTCGGCCTGCCACTTGCCATACCTGCAGCCGTGGTAGCATATTTCTGGGCTACCAAGATCGGAAGGAAGTACTGGGTAGAGGCAAAGCCGGAGGTAACATACGATGACCTTATTAGAAAATATGGAAGATTGCCCAACCCGGGTGTTTCTTTCATACCCATAATTCTTCCGGTTATATTGATCGCACTCAAATCAATAGCGGCTCTGCCTACAAGCCCCTTTGGCACAGGAGGTTTTTACAAGACGATTTCTCTAATTGGTGACCCTGTTTCAGCCCTTGTTATAGGAGTATTCCTATCCCTTATACTCGTTACCAACTGGAAAGAGGACATTCTTGGCGGCTGGATGGCTGATGGCATAAAGAATGCAGCGTTAATCCTTGGTATTACGGGTGCTGGAGGTGCATTCGGAACCATACTCAAGGTTACGCCTATTGGAGAGTATCTGGGAAACATCCTTTCTCCACTTGGATTAGGAATATTTCTGCCGTTTATCATTGCCATGGCACTCAAGACTGCACAGGGTTCTTCTACGGTTGCTATTATAACCTCTGCATCACTGGTTGCGCCTCTCATGGGCACGCTGGGATTTACGGGGACCTGGGCACCAGCGCTCGTGGTGGTGTCAATGGGAGCTGGTTCGATGATAGCATCTCATGCAAATGACAGCTATTTCTGGGTGGTTTCAAAGTTCTCAGACATGGATACCCCAACAGCGTATAGGGCATATACCACCGCTACAATCCTTGAGGGTGCTGCCACAATGCTCTGTGTATGGATAGTTTCCCTGTTTTTACTATAAGAGAGTGAATTATGAGACCAAAAGAGCTAAGAGAATGCGCGGGAAAGATAATTGATAGGTCACTCGATGCAGTAAGTCCCTTGACAGCCATAAAGAGTTCTCTACAGCGAAAGAAAGATATAATAACCCTTAGGATTAACGAACAAGACGAGAGAGTGATCGACCTTAAAGACTTTACAAGGATTCTTGTGTTAGGTGCAGGCAAGGCAACTGCGGCCATGGCTAAGGCAGTGGAAGATGTTCTGCTTGATAGGATTTCTGATGGGATGATTAATGTGAAGTACGGTTACACCGAGAGTCTGAAGAAGATTAATATTGTTGAGGCAGGCCATCCAATCCCGGATGAAAATGGTGCCAGAGGCGCCAGAAAGATAGTATCATTACTAAAAGGGGTTGATGAGAAGACACTTGTTATATGCCTTATATCAGGAGGGGGTTCAGCCCTTCTTCCATTACCTGCCGGAGAGATCGAGCTCAAGGATAAGATGAAGGTCACCGATCTTCTCTTGAAGTGCGGCGCCGACATAGTTGAGATTAATTCTATAAGAAAGCATCTCTCCGGGGTTAAGGGTGGTCAGCTTGCCAGAGCAGCTTATCCTGCTAAAGTTTTGACCTTCATCGTATCAGATGTGATAGGAGATAGATTGGATACGATTGCCTCAGGTCCGACAGTCCCCGATAGAACCACATTTAAGGATGCCGCGCAGGTATTCGATAAGTACAAGTTGTGGGATAAATTACCCGGGGCTGTTGCCAGGAGGATAAGGTCCGGGCTTTCAGGAGATATCGAGGATACCCCCAAAGAGGGTGACAGAGTCTTTAAGAAGGTGGACAACTATATAGTTGCCAGCAATATTCAGGCACTTAAAGCCGCAAAATCGGAGGCTGAAGCCCTGGGCTTTAAGGCTCTAATCCTGTCTTCCACGATACAGGGAGAGACGGTTGACATAGCGAGAGCACACGCAGCTATTGCAAGGGAGATAAGAGAGAGCGGACATCCTGTATCTCCACCAGCCTGTATTATATCTGGTGGTGAGACCACCGTCACCATAAAGGGTAGTGGAAAGGGTGGGAGGAATCAAGAGTTTGCACTTGCCGCAGCTTTGGACATCGAGGGGCTCGATAATATTGTTATATTGAGCCTTGGGACAGATGGAACCGATGGTCCCACAGATGCCGCAGGAGGAATGGTCGATGGTGAGACTGTAGAGAAGGCGATTGAGATGAAGATAGATCCATTGGAGTATCTTGATAATAACGATTCGTACAACTTCTTGAAGAGATTGGATTCCCTTATAATCACCGGACCGACCAACACTAATGTGATGGACGTAAGGTTAATACTGGTTGGATAGATAAGAAGCAGTTATCTGAGTATAATTGTGCCATATGCACGATTAAGGGTATATCTCGAACATCTGGGATATACCCTTAATTTTTCCTGCCGCTTGACTTTTATGACTTTTTATGATATAATCCTTATATGACCAGGGTTTCGATAATAGCAATAGGGGTTTGCGTTCGCAAGGCTAAAGCCTTGCCCTACGATTTGTTAAAACATATCTCTGAATGTAGGGCGAGCAGAAGGGGGTAGAGAGAGTAGGGCAAACCTTTAGGTTTGCTTTATTGCAGGGCTAACTCGCCTAACGGCAGTCAGGAAACCTTGCCCTGCGTGGGAGGCTTGTACTTTATTTAATCAGCACGCTTGACTATAAGCTCTTTTTGTGTTATAATTTGGCTATGCGAGGAGCATCAATAATTACAATAGGTGACGAGATTCTGTCAGGTTATACCATTGACAGTAATTCTCCATATATCAGCCTTAGGCTTACAGATATCGGCATCAATGTGAGAATTAAATACACTGTGGGTGATAATTACGAAGATATCTCGGAAGCCTTTGGAAAGGGTTTAAGGTCGGATATAATAATAACAACTGGTGGTATCGGTCCCACGGTCGACGATAGAACAATGAGAACCATTGCCGATGTTCTCGGGAGGAGACTTGTCTGGCGAGAAGATATAATGAGTATGGTTAGAGACCACTTTAGGAGACGGGGTATGGATATACCCAAGGTTAATCTATCCCAGGGCTACATCCCGCAAGGTGCGACCGCGTTGCCCAATCCGATTGGTATTGCACCGGGTATTTTTTTAAAGGAGGGTGAGAAACTTATCTTCATGCTTCCCGGAGTTCCTGCAGAGGCCAGGGCAATAGTGGATAATGAGGTTATACCATTACTTAAGGGTATAATTGACACTCAGCCCCTGATAACGGTTACCTTTCATACTACAGGTATTCCAGAGTCCCGAATTCAGGAGCTTATGGGTGATGTTGATGGTGTTTCATTTCTACCCCAAGAGGGTGGAGTGGATTTGAGATTGACCCGCAAGGATGCAGAAGATATTGATAGTTTCCGGAGGTCTCTTAAAGAAATACTGGGTAGTGCCTTTTATGGTGAGGATAAAGAAACCCTGGAGGGGGTAATGGGTAGTTATTTAAAGAAGAGGGGTCTCAAGATCGCTGTAGCAGAGTCACTCACAGGGGGACTGGTGATGCACAGGATAACCAATGTACCAGGTAGCTCTGAATATTTTCTTGGTGGGGTGGTCACATATTCAAACCAGTTGAAGATGGGGATGCTGGGCGTAAATGATAAGACACTGAAGAGATTTGGCGCCGTAAGCAGAGAAGTAGCTATA
>CAZRTU010000194.1:3946-4161 GCA_964603075.1 uncultured bacterium | reverse complement strand
TGCAATAGGTAAAAACTAATAACGAACCCCGAGTCAGGATTTATCTTAGTCTCTGGCTCTAAGATATAGCATAAATTTTATAAGATAGACTCTAAAAGGGGAACTCAAAATGTCTAAGAAAAAAATATTAGTTGTAGAAGACGAAAGTATGGTTGCAAGGGATATTGGAAGTACTCTGAACAAACTGGGCTATACTGTAACTGGCATTATTGATA
>CAZRTU010000194.1:0-3936 GCA_964603075.1 uncultured bacterium | reverse complement strand
AGACAAGATCAAAAAAAGCAAGCCAGACCTGGTACTTATGGATATCGTACTCAAGGGAGAGATGGACGGAATAGAAACTGCCGATTATATAAAAACCCACTTTGCTATTCCTGTAGTATATCTAACAGCATACGCTGAAGAGAAGACACTGGAGCGCGCAAAAATAACAGAACCCTCTGGTTACATACTCAAGCCACATGAGGAAAAAGAGTTATGTCTTACGATAAAAATTGCCCTCTACAAGCACGAACTGAACAAGAGATTAAGGGACAGTGAAGAAAAATACAGGATACTTACAGAGCAATCCACAGAGGGCGTATTTCTATCAGCAGACCGTAAATTTATCTATGCCAACTCGGCTCTAATGGAAATCCTGGGGGCAAAATCATTTAAACAACTTAAGGGCAGAAGTCTGCTTGAATTCCTGGATAAAAGCACTGAAGAGAAGACAAAACGGAATGTCGAAAAGGCTCTGGGGGGCAGAATCTCCAGTGCAAGGTATGAAATTTGTATAGAAGGTCTCAAAAATAGGAGAACTTTCCTTGAACTATCCACAACAAAAGTCATCTACGAAGAGAACCCTCACGTCCTTGGTGTCGTGACAGATGTAACAGATAGAAAAATAACAGAAGAGAGAGTAGAACATCTAAACGCATTCCTGCGGGCAATCAGAGGTGTAAACCAACTAATCGCCCAGGAAAAAAATATTGAACGGTTACTTCAGGGAGTCTGTGACAAACTTGTCGAAACTCGTGGTTATTATGACGCATGGATTGCCTTAATTGACGAGTCCAAGAATGTTACCACTACTGCTGAAGCGGGTCTGACCGAGGATTACCTACCTCTGCTCATCCCGCAAGGGGGTAGTATATTACCTGATTGCGGTTTGAAGGCGATTTCACAAAACAAAGTGACTATCGTCAGGTCACCTTCATCAGAATGTCCTTCTTGTCCTATTTCTGATAAATACAGAGATATGGGTGCTATGGTCTGCCGTCTTGAGTACGGTGATAAGATCTACGGCGTATTGTTTGTCTCTATTTCAAAAGACACTCCCATAGATAAGGAGGAAATTGACTTATTCGAGGAGGTTGCAGATGACATAGCTTCAGCTTTGCATAGCCTGGAATTGGAAGAAGAGCAGAAAAGAGCAGAAAAGCTTCGCTCCTCCATCAACAGAATATCCGAGGCTGTATTATCCGCTGTTGAATTGGGGGATTTGTACAAAGCCATCCACGACGTGGTCGGTGAATTGATGCCCGCTAAAAATTTTTATATTTCCCTGTATGATGAAGAAAATCAGATGCTTAGTTTCCCTTACTATGTCGATGAGTACGATGAGCAACCCCCAGCTATAAAAATGGGTAAAGGATTAACAGAGTATGTCATTCAAACAGGAAAACCTCTTCTCGCCTTCCCGAACGTGTATAATATGTTAGCGAAGAAGGGGTATATAAGGCTCATAGGAGAACCTTCTTACTGCTGGTTGGGTGTCCCTCTACGCACTCAGGATATGACAATCGGTGCCCTGGTTGTACAGAGTTACACCAAAGACGTTATGTTCGATGTGGAGGATAAGAATATACTCACATTTGTTTCAACACAAATTGCAATAGCTATTGAAAGGAAGAAGACCGAGAAAGCTATAAAGGAGAGTCAGCAAAAGTTTTTGAGACTGTTTATTAACAACCCCGAGGCTGCGATCTATCTGAGCCCGGATAGCCATATACTTGATATCAACCCCCGCTTCACAGAGCTCTTCGGATACGATATAGAAGAAATTAGAGGAAAACACATAAACGACGTAGTAGTTCAGAAAGACATGCTGAAAGAGGCGAAGATATTGGATAAAAAGGCTATCAGGGGTTATGTCTCTTATGACACAATCAGAAAAAGAAGGGACGGCTCCCTGGTCCCGGTTTCCGTCTCTGCTGCACCCATAACAATCGAGGGCAATCTGGTTGGTTGTGTTGCCTTATACAAAGACATAACAAAAAGAAAACAGGCAGAGGAGGAACTTCAAAGTGCAAAAGAAGAACTTGAGGTCAGGGTAGAGGAGCGAACCTCTGAGCTCAAAAAGGCGGTCGATCAGCTTATGAAAGAATTTACCGAACGAAAAAAGGTAGAAAAGGAGAAGGAGAGAATGCAGGCTCAATTACTCCAATCTCAGAAGATGGAAGCTATTGGAACGCTAGCTGGAGGTGTGGCGCATGATTTTAACAACCTTTTGACCGCAATCCAGGGTTATACTGACCTGATGCTAATGAAGGTAGAGGAAACCAGTCCTCTGCACAGATACCTGAAAAATATACATCACGCATCTCTGCGCGCAGCCAGCCTGACTCGTCAACTGCTTCTCTTTAGTCGAAAGCAACCTATGGAGCTTTCGCTAATAAATATCGACAAAACGGTTGACGGGTTAATAAATATGCTATCCCGCGTCATAGGGGAGAATATCTTCATAGAGACCGATCTCGAAGACGATATCTGGAATATTAAGGCGGATGAGGTTAACATCGAACAGGTGATTATGAATTTAGCACTTAACGCCAGAGATGCTATGCCAAATGGAGGTAGACTGTCTATTAAAACAGAAAACATAACCTTGAAACAGGATCAACTTAAAGATAAACCCGAATCAAGATCTGGTAAATTTGTCTGCCTGTCCGTCAGGGATACAGGTCTGGGTATAGACAAGAGTATTATAAGTCGGATTTTTGAACCATTCTTTAGTACAAAAGAGGCGGGAAAGGGTACTGGCCTTGGATTGTCTGTAGCATATGGTATAATCAAGCAACATGACGGATGGATAAATGTCGGCAGTAAACCAGGAGAAGAAACTACCTTTATGGTCTACTTACCAGCCTTCCCTGTAGAGGCTGCAGAAAAGTTGAGAGCGAGAGTCTCGCCTAAGGAGCTTATAGGAAAAGGTAAACGAGTTCTTGTGGTGGAGGATAACACTATCGTTCGAGAGTTTGCAGTAGGGGGGCTAAAAGAAAGCGGTTTTACCGTATTCGAGGCTGCAACCGCCGGTGAGGCTTTGGAAATCATCGACAAAGAAAAGGATAAATTTCATCTTGTTTTCAGCGATGTGGTTTTACCTGATAAAAACGGCATTCAACTGCTCGAGGACATACAGTCTCGGGATCCTAAAATACCCGTTTTGCTATGCAGTGGCTACAGCGACCAGATATCAAAATATCCTGATATCCAAAGGGATGACGTAAGATACATCAACAAACCGTATGCCCTATCGGAGCTTTTAGAGATCATAAGCGACCTTTTAAAAGCAAATAAATAAATCTAAATCTATGTTCAAAGATTTATTGCAAGGCTAACTTGCCTAACGGCAGTCAGGAAGCCTTGCCCTATGAGTTATTGATATGTAGGGCAAACCTTTAGGTTTGCGAAAATAGAGAGGAAAGACTAGGCTCGAAGCACTATGGACTGAAGACGGCGGAAAATAGAAAATAGAGAACTAATAAGAGATTAGGAATTAAGCAATTAGGGACTACAAGGATAAGGGAAATAGAGGATAGATGATTTTTCGCCCTCCGCTTTTCGTAGGTTTATAATTATGCATTGCTAATTAGTAATTTTGAATTTATCTCTCTGTGTTCTCTGTGGTTAAATCTTTGACAATACTGACATAAAACCAAGGAGACAATATGAATGAAGGGGGTCTAAAGATTTCCCAATTTATTCTGCCAGCAGCCCTGCTCGTGGGAGCCGTTATCATAGGAATCGTAATCGAAAGATATATACTGACCAGACTTAGAAATATTGCCAAGAAACCCACCCGAGGTTATTATAATGTGATTATAGACTCGATCAGAGGAGTAACTATCCTGTGGTTTGTGATTGCGGGCATATATGCTGCTTTGGTTAGGTTCCCACTACCAATCGACCCCGGTGTCTTGCAGCTCATCCATAAGA
>CAZRTU010000193.1:0-4192 GCA_964603075.1 uncultured bacterium | reverse complement strand
ATTATAAGATGCCTCTTTTGTTTAAAGAGGGAAAATTCTAGAAGATACTCAGGTACCTTTTTGGATTTTCCTTTATGTCGTCTACCAATGCCTTGGTAGCCTTTAAGGTGTTCTCGACCTCTATATAGAGGGAGTCATCGGTAATCAACTTACCTAAAGTACCTTGCCCTTCTCTGAGTGATAAGAGCATTTCATCTATCTGTTGGGTGGTATTCTGCAGGTCTTTTGATATGGAGGTTATGCTCTCGGCTCCTTCTTCAACAGAATTGAGTGTGCTGTCAAGGTCATCTTCTATGTTTCTTATTAGATGCTTCAACTCCACAGCAGCAACCTTTATATTCGACAGGATGTCTACTATGTTCTCGATATTCTCAGAACTTATAAGCCTCTCCATGTTGAATGCGAGTTTCGCGAAGGTCGCGTACGGCATTCCGATGCTTGCCTCCCCTTTTACAGTATCAGACTGTGTAAACAATTCATCAGAGGTACCTGGATCGAGTTCAACGTACTTTGTCCCAGATATCATAGCAACGTCTTTTATTGTTGCGTGGGCATCTTTGTATAAAACCACGTCATTATCCAGCCAAAGGATTATCTCAACGTGATCTCCTTTAAATTGTATCTCCTGAACCAACCCCTTTTCGACTCCATATACCCTAATCGCATCCCTCTTCTTCAGACCAGTTACACTGGGAAAGCTTGCTATAATTGGATATCCCTCGGATCTCATTCTGAACTGGCTCATCCATAAGTTTAATATAATGAGGGCTGCAACTATTAACGTAACGAAAATTCCTGTCTTCGCTGTCTTACTCATAATACCTCCGATAACTTTTATACATTATTCTAAAGGCTCACTGAAATACCGAAATACATCTTTGTTGTCTCTTCATAACATCCTTCCCATAGTGCTCTCTCACCCGTCGGAATTACAAGGCTTGAGATGAGCGATAGGTTTTTTAGTAACGAATATTTTAAAGAGATGTTCGGAATCAACAGGATCCCGGAAGGCTCCTCTCTGAGCATGATTGGCGATGAGAGTCCGAATTCGAATAATCCAAATATAAACCCGAGCTCAGGAGAGAGATATAGATAAGGCATATACTCTGAGGTATTGGATTGATATCTTACATTTAGTGCCAGGGTACCCCATTCAGTTCGACCTTCGACAAAGAAGGCTTGTGTATCTGTTACCTCATAACTTGTTGTATCATATAAGAAGATCGGAAAGTTCTCCTTGTAACCCGCGCTCAGTCTCCAGTGCGGAGATACGATTGAAAATTTGACCGAAGTTCCAGTGTCATAATGGTAAGGCGCATTGGTTGAGAACGGGTTTTCGTTTAAGATTACCCGTCTCTCCATTATGGTTGTATAAGGCGAGAATGAGGAATATATAAGAAGATCTCCCAGTAGATACTTTATATGAAAGATTGGATAGACTTTGCAGAGATCTCGATTGTCGCCGAGTGAACCAAATATGCCAGGCGAAAGTGTTAGATCACCTAACTTGATAGGCAGATCGATCGACAAGGATGAAATGTAATAATTATCCAGGTAGATCTTTGTCTGGTTATAGATGTTTAGATTAGACAGTCTGAGTCCAGCATTGAGAATTATCTTATCGAGCTTATCTCCAGCCAGTTTGTTTCTTTCGTATCCTCCTATAAGGGAGAATGGGTCTCTCAGATAGTTTAATCTGACCCCTGTTTGGCTATATTCGCTTTTCCTTAAGTTCTCGCCACCTTTAAAGGAGATATTCTGGTAATATGCCCTGATGTGAGGTATGCCTATATCGAATTTCATGTTTTCGTCCAGCCCTATCACACCTTTTTCATATACTGCATTTAGATAAAACTTGCCGATTCCGCTATAGATGCTCGCCATCCCTGATGATCCAATCTCAAAAAGTACTCTGGTGGCATAATCCTTTCTTTGAACTCTCTCTTTTAGCCTTAGTTTAATTGGTTTCGGAAGATACTGGTGTATTTCAGGAAGAGGATAGACACTATCGGGCAGCAGAGATGCCTTTGATATTTTGATTTTTTCTATTTCGCCATAGATTGTTACGTGCGGAATTTCGAGCTGGGGTGTCTCGGAGAATATAAGGAAGAGAAAAAACCACATATTCTTATTTTAGGTTCTGTAGACTAGATTTTGCTCTTTCCACAAGTTCAGAATCGTCGCCTCTCTTGATGACCATGCTGTAGAATTTTCTTGCCTCTTCAATATTCTGGAGGTTTTCGTAGCACATAGCCGCTTTAAAGAGGGCCGTTGAAATATAGATATTCTCACCGTATAGATAGTTCACCATGAGATATGACCTTGCTGCCTCTTCCCATTGTTCAACCTTAAAATATGAATCTGCCTCCAGAAGCCTCGCCTTTGGTTTAAGTGAGGCGTCATTTCCATTTAAAACAGTCGACAGGTAATCACGCGAGGTAGCTGTTTCACCTCTTTCTATATACATGTCTGCAAGTTCAAGTCTCGCGGCATTGGATATATTTCGATCTTCCGCCTCTAAAAGACCAATCAGATTTTTTTCTGCCTCCTGGTACCTGCCTTGTTTTATGTAAACTTGGGCAAGCTTCAAAAGACCTTCATCATTTTTGGATTTAAGGAGGTACGCCTCTGCCTTTGGGTAATCCTTCCTATCGATGTAGATGCCTGCGAGTATAATGGTCCCCTTGAGTGCATAATCATTTCCGGGAAATTCTTGGATAAGTCTTGTTAATGCCGTCTCAGCCTTATCAGATATCCTGAGTGAGTAATATAAGCTTCCCAACCAGTATAGAGCACGGGGTAGATTTTCTCGGGATTTTATCTCATCATAGTATTCTATCGCCCTCTCATACTCGCCGTTCTGGTAGCAGATATCACCCATCTTCATGTAGATGTAATCTGATATATGGGGATTTGTCTTTATATAGTCAGACGCCAGAGATAACGAACTCTCAAGGCCTCTCGCGCTGTACTCGGCATCTATAATTCCGTATAACGCATTTATGGCATCCCTTGGTATGGGTCTGGTTTGAAGGGAGAGGGCATCCATGTAGGATTTTATGGCGTCGTCATACTTACCCATATCAAAGTAGTTATCTCCCATGGTTAGAGTGGCATCGTAGGCATAATCCGTCGATGGATAAAGCTTAAGCAATTCATCCAGTGCAGCTACAGATTGAGAATAGTTTAGCATTCGTCTCTCGGCAATGCCTATCATAAACAATGCCTCGTCAGCCCGGTCGCTCATTGGAAATTTTTTCGCATATCCTTTGAAGGATTCTATAGATTCCCTGTAGTTTCCCATATCAAAGTATACCTTTCCAGTATAGTACTGGGCTCCCTCAACCCTGCCAAACCAGGATACAGCGGTCTGGTACTCTTTAAGGGAGTACGCCATTTCAGCCGCTTTATATAAGATGTTATCGTCAGGGTAGGCTTCAACCAGGGTGTAAAGTGTATTCATGGTATTTTTCTTATCTCCTATCATCTCGTAGGAGTATGCAAGGCCTAAAAGTCCCTGCTTAGCATTTACAGAGTCCTTGCTGGCAAGTTTATACTCTCTTGCAGCCTCTGAGTATTTTTCTCTCTTGTAGTAGAGTTCACCCAGGATAAGATGAACATGAGAGGCGTGTTCTTCGTATCCATTATCCAGATATTCAATGGCAAGATATTCGACATCGCCTATACTACCTGCCATATAGGAGGAGAGTGATGCCCGATATAGGGCCTCTTCGAGATTTTCATCGTGGTATAATTCTATATATCTCTCGAACGCCTCGGAGTATCTCTCCATTTCAAAGAGTGTGTTGGCAGCCATGAGTCTCGACTGCGGCGTTTTGGCTTTAACGAACCAATTTCTCGCCTCTTCAAACTGCTTCTTGAGATAATAGACCCTTCCTATCCTGACAGCCACTTCATCCCGAAGATTGGTGTAATTCTCGATCTTTTTGTACTCTGCCAGGGAGTTATCGAGTTCGCCCCTTAGATAGTATATATCACCTAATCCCATGATCCCGGCCTCGCGGTGTTTGCCAGGGGCCAGTGATCTATACTCCTCCTCTGCCTGGTCGTATAGCCCCAACTTTAAAAAGGTATGTCCAAGGAATAGAACCGCATCTTCTTCATATCTACCATCGACGCTGGAGAGTCTAGCCCTGGCATTCTCCAGGTCTCCTGTCTCAAAATATATTCT
>CAZRTU010000192.1:0-4210 GCA_964603075.1 uncultured bacterium | reverse complement strand
TTACAAGTACAGGCAAAGGATTGGAAGAGTTTTGGAGAGTTTAAGAGGGATGCGATACTTTACCCTGATAAGGCATCAGGATATGCAAATGATTTTATAGATAATTTAAAAAGAGAAGGGACTCCGATAATAGAAGGAAAAAGGGTTACATTTATATACGTGGGCACATATCCCCCTGATATCACACATAAGTCTATCGTCGGGGATTTCAATCGCTGGACTAAAGAGTATGATTGGTTAGTTGGGCTACCGGGAACGAATATCCATTATAGGGCCTTCGAATTCCCTCTCGATGCAAGGGTGGATTATCAATTTGTGATTGGAGATGACTGGATTCTCGACCCCTACAATCCTGACACCATAATGAGTGGATATGGACCCAAGTCAGAGGTTAACATGCCAGGCTACGTAGAGGCAAATGAGGTAAGATATGACCCCTCAATACCACACGGAGAGATAATTGAGAACTCTATTTACAGCAAGAAGATGGGGGAAAACCGAAAATTCAAGATTTACCTTCCAGCCAATTTTGCCCAGAGGATGGAATATCCCTCCATTTATGTTCATGATGGTTACGAATTCATCTCGATTGCGCATCTTGAGAATGTCCTGGATAACTTGATTTATCAGGAACGCATACCTCCACTTATTGCTGTTTTTATTCCACCTGTTGATAGATTTGAAGAGTACTTTGGTGAGAAAAAATATGCAGAGTTCATTGTCGAGGAGCTCGTTCCGTATGTCGATGAAAATTATCCGACAATTAATTCACCAAAGAGAAGATGCACAGCAGGTATCTCAGCAGGAGGAACTATCTCACTCGCTTTAGGTTGGTACTTCCCAGAAGTATTCGGTCTTATTTTATCCCAGTCAGGAGTTATATATGTAGATGATGAAAACAATGAATATCTAAAATATTTTGCAGAAGAGCCAAAAAAAACCTCAAATTTTACATAGATGTTGGTGTCTATGAGTGGCTATGGTTGCTCGAGTCAAACAGGTATTTTAAGCAGATTCTCTCTGATAAAAACTATCCCAACCTCTATATGGAGTTTAATGAAGGGCATTCCTGGGGCAGCTGGAGGTCCCACATCAAATACGGCTTGGAATATCTATTCGGGAATTAGACCAAAAATATGCGAGTTTACCCACAGCTCTACTTTTAAGCTCTACTGTAACTTATACAGCATAAAATTTGGGAATTGACCATTTATGCACCACAAAAACGTATACAACTTATTGCTCAGATTCGACATACGTTCATTCACATTCATCTTTTGACAACCTTTATATTCCGCATTATAATATGCGTCGTTAACTTGGAAAGTTATATATCTTTATACATCTGTCTACCTAAGGCTAGAAAAGAACTTGAGTTCAGATTTAATAACAGAAAAAACAAAAATCTTGAAGAAGCTTAACTCAAATGTTCGTCAGATTAGCGGTTCATATCTTGACAATTCCCAAAATTTTCAAGCCCCTTTTCTAAGATATTTTTCAAAGGCTTACAATAAAGACATTCGCGATAATTTTAGGTTTTTAGAATTTTATAATTTCCATTGGTTTCTTGAGTAATTTTTATTATATTTATAGTAGGCACTCTAACCTCTAGTTTGGTTTTCAAATCACAATTTGTTACCTAAATAGTTTATAAATATCAATAGGGCTCACAGGGGGTGAATCGTGTCTTCTAAGAAAAGGAATTTTAGGCTATGCCAATGGTGGTATTGGATTATCGGATTTGCAGCATTCTTATGGTTATTGCTTAGAAGCGGAACAAATCCCAAGAGGTTGACCTATCCCTGCCAGCGTACGGCACTACCTATTGCAACAAATTGGCTCCTTGGAATTATTGCATTTGTGGGTGGAAGTCTTTTTTTGCAAAAGCTTGCGAAGATATCTCTCATCGTGATCCTCTCAGTTGGGCTTGTCTGGTTTTTGTGTACGGTTCCAGAATTTTCTAGAGCTGAGTTGACAGTAATTAGGTCACTTCCAGTATGGATTGTAGACAATCCTGTTTCGACTGTGGTGGTAATGGACTCTATCCCGCCGACAGTAGGGTCCCTTGCTGGGGGTGACACTTCTGTCCCAGACGAGTACCTCTCTGATCCAGCAATTGACACACTCCTGGAGATGCTGACAACCTGTGGAGTTTTTCTTTATAAGACCGATACACACCTCAACGGGATTGTGGGTTCTGATGATATTGTAATCATTAAGGGAAATTTTCAATGGACGAGTCGAAATACTACCAGTACAGACCGTATTAAGGGATTAATCTGGCAGATATTGGGACATCCTGACGGATTTTCTGGTGAAATACTTGTATGTGACAATACGCAGGATATCGGGACAGGAATAAATGACAATGATAACAATTCTGAAGACCCTGACCAATCTATCATAGATGTGGTAAGTACATTTTACGCAAAGGGGTATCCTGTATACAGTATGGATTGGAATTACATATGGGCTGCTGTAGCATCAGAATATTGTGACGGTGACTATAGCGACGGATATGTCTATGACCCTGTTACCAAAATTTCCTATCCCAAATTCCGCTCGCCTTCGAATGAATATTACATATCTCTCCGATACGGTGTATGGGATTCGCTCTCGGCTTCTTATGATTCGTCTCGCCTCTGTATAATCGACTTCCCTGTCCTGAAGGCACATAGTATGGCTGGTGCAACTATCGCTGTCAAGAACTGGATAGGGGTACTTACGACTGCTTACGCTGCTGCTCGGTATGGCGGGTGGAACCCAATGCACTACACCTTCTTCTTTGGAACATATGCTCTTGTTACCAGAGTTATGGCAGTTGCTTTCCCGAAACTCACCATCATCGACGCCACTTGGACCACTACTGAAGGGCCGAATAATCTCTATTGGGTGGAGAATACTAAGATGTTAGTTGCATCCACCGATCCTGTTGCAGCATCATGGTATGCAGCTAAGTTTTTACTAACACCAATTGCACGCTACCCAGTAAACACCAATCCTGACCTACCAGGACGTGATTATAATAACTGCTTGGAAAACTGGGTGTCTTTCTTGTGCGATTCTGCTGGGTTTCCCAGTACAATGGACTCTTCGCAAATATCCGTCTATGATAGGAGTACCTCAGGTTCTATAGAGGAAAATATGCTCACACATGTACTAAGGGACTTCAAATTATACCAGAATTATCCAAACCCATTCAAGATGGCAACAACTATTAGCTTTAATCTGGTAAAAATGCACGAAGTTAGGCTCTCAATTTATGATGACTCAGGTAGATTGGTGAGGACTTTAGTTAACCAAACGTTGACACCAGGTCTTTACAGATTCACTTGGGGCGGTAAAGATGAGAATGGGGAGTCTGTTAGGAGCGGAGTCTATATATATCAACTGGAGGCAGGTGGATTTATACAGGCACGCAAGATGACACTTTTGTTTTAGTAAAAAAACCCTATTCGGTGATTTTGTCCTATTAGGGACTCAATGATGGTTATGTAGAAGGCGGCAAATGGTCCAAACCATTGTTTACATTCTAAAAATAAGAATGGAGTAACTGCTTGTCTAAAGTTAATGATCTTAGGTCTGAAAGATCCATTGGGTATATCTAATTCATCAATATATCATTTGACTTATGTCTGTATGATCAAAGTTAAACTGTAATAACTGTCCGATTATTTATAATCCGCTTTTAAAAACCCCCTTCTCTATTATTATTTATACAGTTAGCCCTTCACGTATAGTTAGACACTTCTATCAATAAACCTGTCTGGTTTCTCCAAAATACTTCTGGTAATCTGTTAAATTGGGTTAATCCGTTGACTTTTTTCCTTGACTTTTGAGGTAATTTTTATTATACTAATTAGAATAATCCAGTTAATCAGTCGATTTTCTTTAATCACTGCTTTATCAACATGGAGCGGATAGACCTAAAAAAAATGGCCTATCAAACTCAGCTTTAAAAAGGGTGACATCAAGAAATTTAATTAAAAAGAAGGGAGATTTATATGTATGTAATTAGACCTGAGGATGTAGAAAAGGAGGCTATTACACAGGGAATAAAGAAGGAGGATTTACGGGTACCTTCATCAGTCTTTTTGACCTTTAATAAAGGGATATTAGAAGAATTAAAGAGAATCTACGGATTGATTGAATGGGACTGGAAAGGAGGTAAATTCAGTCCTTACAGCTCACATCTTGCCAGGTGCTGGAA
>CAZRTU010000191.1:0-4210 GCA_964603075.1 uncultured bacterium | reverse complement strand
ACCACTTTTGGAATATGTCTCTTGTCTTCTATCAGATACATGCAAAGAAGGCTTGATTTGAACATGTTTGGTAAGAGGTTGAGTGATGAGAATATAAGAAGGGCGTATCATATTATTTTGATATCTCTCATCCTTGTTTGTTTTGGTATTCTTGTCCTTTCTTTCGAAAGACTTCCTTTTATAAGAGTCTTTTTCGAAGAACTGTCTGCATTTGGGACAGTAGGCCTATCAACGGGCAGTTTGATAAGGGACGGTGTAAGTCTTTCCTATGATTTTTCAGCCATAGGAAAACTGATGATAATTTTGACGATGTTTGCAGGCAGAATAGGTCCATTAACCCTTGGCATGGCAATGCTGAAACGTAAAGATACTGTGACATTTAGGTATCCCGAGGAGGCTCTTCAGGTAGGTTAAACAGTTCTTTTAGGATGCCTTTTCTATACAGCAAAATATATTACTTTTTCGTTTACTATAGTAGGGAACATAACCAATCTCGGAGGGATTATGGCAAAAAGGAAGATAGGTGAAGTCCCCAGAAAGAAGCGAGAGGAAGTTGAGGAGATAAAGTTCGGAAGGCTCAACTATCTTTTAATTCTCTTGGGTCTTTTGTCAATAGTTCTCGGCTACTTAAGCCTTTCGAAAAGCTCTATTACACTTGCTCCCATGCTACTCGTTCTCGGATACTGTATACTAATTCCACTCGGGCTGGTAGTAAGAAGCAGGCAAGAGGGCAAGTTCATTTGAATAAATCATCGTATTTTATACCAGACGAAAACAGGAGGGGTTATGAAGATGTTGCCAGCTTTCTTGCTGTCTTTATTTCTTGTTGGTTGCGAGGTTACCGAAGGTCCAAGACAGCATTCACAGAGAGAATTTACTCCACCAAAGGATGGTAAGATAACACGTGATATGGCTGCTACATACATAGAGGCATCAAAATTTTTGCTCGATGCTATCGGTAAGCACGAAATGACAATACTGGAATTCTCTGAGAAATACAAACTTTCTGAAGACCTTTCTGAACTGGCTGATTCGGCTTTCCGAGAAGAACATAAGGATATTGTGAAGGCATGGGATAGGCTTGTGCACTCCTGGGAAGAGATTGAAAAGGAGGCATATGAGAAAGCTGGCATAACAGAAGAAGAGTTCAACTGGATAGGGGGTGCCTTAACGGACCCTATAAACAGGGATATCCAAGAGATGGTTGTAGAAGGATTGACTGAAGAATAATTTATACAGCAAACTTGGACAGTCTACAGGGAGGTGTCCCATGAGAAGAGCTGTAACAATGATGTTTATATTGATACTCACCCCTCTGGTCATGGCCAGAGATTTGCCATTAGATGAGGATGGTAAAAGTCCCTTTGTAGGTGTTGCCAAGAAGGTAATGCCGAGTGTAGTTAACATCAGCGCTGAAAAGGTCATACAGTTCAAAATACCTGAATACCAGGATCCGTTTTATGAATTTTGGAAGAGATTCTACCCTGATTTCCCGAGAGAACAGAAGGAAAAGAGTTTGGGTTCTGGTTTGATTATTACAGAGGATGGTTATCTCCTCACCAACAATCATGTGGTTGAGGGAGCCGAGAATATAGTTGTGAAGTCAAAGGAGAGGACCTACAGGGATGTTGAGGTTGTAGGAAGGGATCCCCTTACTGACCTCGCATTATTGAAGTTGGACGAGAAGGATCTACCATATTCCGAACTGGGTAATTCAGATGAGATAGAGGTGGGTGATTGGGTAATTGCTATAGGCAATCCCTTTGGACTTGAGCGTACGGTAACTGTCGGCGTTGTTTCAGCAAAGCATAGAACGGGAATAAATCTTCCAGGGGGGGGTAGTTTTCAGGATTTCATACAAACAGACGCAGCCATAAACCCGGGAAATTCAGGCGGCCCACTTGTAAACATAATGGGTGAGGTGGTTGCTATAAATACGGCTATTCAGACTTCGGGGTTCCCCGGGAACATCGGTATAGGTTTTGCTATACCGAGCAACATAGCCAAGGATATAATAAGAGACCTTATGACCAAAGGCGAGGTTGAGAGAGGATACTTGGGTATCTATTACCAGGAGGTTACTCGGGATATGGCTGAGGGTTTAGGCATTGAAACCACTGAGGGAGTTATAGTTTCACAGGTTGTGAAGGACAGTCCTGCTGATGAGGCTGGTCTCAAGGAGGGAGATATTATTTTAGAATTTGATGGTGATGAAGTATCCTTCTCTCAATTTCCTTTTATGGTAGGTAGGACACCTATAGGTGCCGAGGTAACAATAAGGGTTTACCGTGAGGGAAAAGAGTTTGAATTGGATGTTACTATTGCCCAGCGTCCACCTGAGAAAGATATTGCTGAACCGGAGAGGATAGAGGAGGCATGGCTCGGACTGGAGGTAGTAAGTATAACCTCAAAAGAAGCCAGGGACCTTGGTGTGGAAGAGGATGAAGGCGTTCTGGTAATGAACGTTCAGGCTGAGGGTGCAGGGTACGGCTACATGCAAGTAGGAGACGTGATTAAAAAGATAAATAATGCTTATATAAGGAATCTCGAGGATTATAACGCAATCAAAGAAAATCTAAAAGACAGTGACAGTCCGATAGTTATTCTCATAAAGAGGGGCGATATCTCTCGATTCATCACAATTACACCTTAGCTTCCAGTGACTGTCCGCTGCCCTATCGCCCAAAAATATCATGGAAGCTCCGAGTGAGAATATAATTACCCTCTATATCAGGGATATTCAGAAAATACCCACGCTCTCTGCGAAGGAAGAAAGGGTTTTGATTGTAAGGGCAAAGAATAATGACAGAGAGGCATTTGAACAGGTTGTCCTTTCTAATCTAAAGTTTGTAGTCAAGGTTGCATCGCTTTACAGAGACCGAGGACACCCTATCGCTGACATTATAAGTGAGGGAAATTTGGGGTTAATGGAAGCATTGCATAAATTTCAACTCGAACATCAAGTGAGGTTTCTTACATATGCCGTGTTCTGGATAAAGCAGAAGATCCAAAAGTTGCTTTCCGAACACGCGAGACTTGTCAGATACCCTATTGGAAAGATCGCAGAATCATCCAAAATAAAACAAAAAGAATTCGAGATGTATCGGATCAAGGGATACGAACCGAGTATTAAGGAGATTGCAGAGGCATTGGGGATGAAGCAGAAAAGGGTTAGGGTCGCACTGGAGGCAGCCGCAAAAGACTATTCACTTGATATGGAGATAGCTGGGCTTGATAACGTAACGCTCGGCGATGCCATAGGACAGTATGATAAAAATACTACCTCTATCGAGGTTAGGGATGTGCTGAGGTTTCTAACTGATAGAGAGAGAAAAATAATCACTCTTTATTTTGGGCTTAAGGATGGCAAACCGCGCACTCTCGAACAGATTGGCAAGGAGTTTAACCTATCTAGGGAGAGAGTGAGACAGATAAAAGGTATTGCCATAAAGACCCTCAGGAAGAATTGGGTTGTTTAGTAAGAGAAGGTATCTTTATGAATATCCATATTACGATAGTCCCCCATGGTGTATCCAATATAAGGCATATTAGGATAAATTTTGTTTTGTTGTTTCTTATTGCGTCATTGATTATCCTACCCATCATTATGTATAAAGGATGTGATTATTATGCCTCTACCAATGAAATTGTCGCTCTCAAAACAGAGCTAGATTCCTTGGCCCCGACTCTGGGAAAGATAAAAAGTGATTATATATTCGTAGAAGAGATGGTGGAGGAAAATGAGCGAAAGATCCAGAACATTCTGAGTATCAGCGAATATGAAACCGAGACCTATTATGACGTACCAGGTCTGAACCACCGAGAGCCCCCTAAGTTACTCGAAGATATAACACAGCAAAAGTATATACAGGATATCATATTAAAGGAGTTGGAACCTGATACTGGGGTACTTCTTTACATTCCTTCTATAGCACCCACACAAGGAAAGGTGATAAGGAACTTTGGTTATACCCAGGATCCATTTACAGGAGAGATGAGATTCTGCCAGGGCATAGATATACTTGCAATAGTAGGTACAGAGGTCTATGCAACCGCAGATGGGACAGTTAGATTTGCGGGCTGGAAGAGGCACGAGGGATATACCGTAGAGATAGTACACAGAAGGGGAATAGTAACTCGTTATTCTCACCTGTCAGTTATAAAGACCAAGAAAGGCAGAAGAGTAAAGAGGAAGGATGTAATAGGTCTT
>CAZRTU010000190.1:0-4214 GCA_964603075.1 uncultured bacterium | reverse complement strand
GGTTCAAGGTCAAGAACCCCACCCTGTGCCTTGGCGTCGCGAATAAATGCCATAATAGCATCAATTTCAAGCTGTCGCCCATCATTATTCTCGCAACACGGCAGATGCGCCACAATAAGAAGTAAATCCGTATCATACTTCGGACGCAGGTCAATGAGAAAGGCGCCATTTCCCTGAATAGCATAGGTGCTGGAAATCGGATATCTGCTTACGGTGATTATATCCGGCTCAACCCTGGAGCCATACCACTGCTGTTGCCCGGTTGAAGGGAGTATAGACTCGATCAGACCCACTGTCTGTGCAGCAGAGTATCCATAAATCTCCTGAAAACCCATAATATCGGGTATAATGGCATTAAATATCCGCTCGTAATACTGCAGTAGATAAGGATCAAAAAGTCCGGAAGATAAAACATTGTATGTCAGAAGGCGTAGGTGGTCTGCGTCGTATCTACTCAATGTAATCGATGGTAGGGGTGGAAGTGATGTGTCGTCAAACGTATAGGTAATGGTCATTCCACCATCTGGAAGTAGGTCTCCGCCAATCAGGTCGGCGAAAGCAATCTTTATAGTATCTTCAGGAAAAAGAGGTGTTGATAACACGGGTTCTACGTATCTATCAATTGCAATCTCGAACTGCGTGGAGGTTACAGTTGGACCTGTAACTAAACCTATATGTTCGTGGTAAATGGTAAAGGAATCACCCTCTGACACGAAAATACCCCTCTTATCACCAAAATTCCATTCAAGCTCCGCACCAATTCCGTGAATCTGTGTGCCTGTTGCAGAGTTATTGTCGGTATCGAGGAAGAGAACAAGGTCATTATCTTCCTGTAGATTAATCTCAGCTCCGACCTCAATGCAAAGGAAAAGAAATCTTTCATCATTTGCAACCCAGAGCTGACCGAAGTCAGTATCACCGAAAACCTGGTCACCGGTGGGGTCTGTATATATAGGCACGAGGCACTGCCAATCTGAGAATTCTCCGTCTATAAAAATACGAGCGGCTTGTGAAAATGCGGGCACAGGGAGCAAGAGTAAGATAACTGAGGCAGTAAAGAGACCCGCGATTGCAATTTTATTAAGGATTTTCATAAAATAAAAGTCCTGGCGAAACAAATTCTGACTCGGCATCTCACTCCTTCCCGTGGGGGTAAACGAGGATTTATTCATTATACCACAGATTTTTCATTTTGTCAATACGAAAAAAATACATAGAAAATCCAGATGTAAATTCCTATTTTTACCCTGAGATACTGCAAGAATGAGAAGCGAAGATTTAGTCAAAACGCCATTTTGGGGGTGAATCGATAAAATTTTTCTCTTGACAAGAGGGTGGTTTTATATTATTAATACAGATTTTTTTGATTTTCTGAAATCAAACAGGGGACATATTAGATAAAGGGATAGGGGCGTAGAAGTTGATTTTAGTACAGCCTTGCCAGTTCTTGTTAATCTTCCACAGAGGTTGTAATTCCTCCCCAATCCCTGCTATTATCTCAATTTCTAACCGTCTTTCCCGATATTCAATAGTACAGGTATAAGCGATTTTGCTACCCCTAAGTCGTAAATAAAAACCTTGTAGTTTTATATACAAGGGGACATCATGAATAAAATCTACTGGAAGGCATTACTCTGGGGATTAATTATTGTATTGGCTGTGAATCTCTATGCCCAGAAACCACCAGAAGGTAACCTACCAGCTCAAGTCTTGGCTGGTTGCGGAGTGGGTGTTTTATCTGGACTTGCTGGATCATACATAGGTGCTTTCGTTTTCAGCGATGGTGAAGGATGGGGGGATCTATTAGGTGCTGCTTTAGGTGGGGTTTTAGGTTATACTATCGGAACTGCACATGGTGTTTATATGGTTGGAAGCAGTGAAAACGTAACAGGCTCCTATGCGGCGACTCTTGGCGGCAGTTTTTTAGGATTACTCTTAGCCTACCCCGTTTCAATGATTAATATTGGCGATACACCTATAAGTATGAATATTGCTTACTTCATCGCTTTTATAGGCCCTCCTGTAGGTGCCACAATCGGATTCAACCTGACTCGCAGATATAGAACTCCACCCACATCAGAGACCGGTCTGATCAATTTCAGGGCTGGAGGGATGTATCTTGCAGTGCCTACGATCTATATGGTTCAATACCCCTATGACGAAACGACTCTCGTCCAGAGTATAGATCTTATTAGAGTCGAGTTTTGAATCAAAACTGAGCCCCTAATATCTTACCAGCGTATAAATTGAGGAGGTAGAAAAAAACTGCCCTGCTGTGGTGGTGTCCTGCAGGGCAGTTACGAAAGGAGAAGGGTATGAGAACCGGCAAAACGAGAGTAGGTAGATGTTCGTTTAACATCTCAATCCTCTCTAACATTCGCAAGTCTATTTACCCTATGTTTATTATAACATAAATTTTCAATTTGTCAACACCTAAAAAACACTTAGAAAAAACTTAGCCAAATTAAGTGTTGTTGCCCTCAAAAGACTGCTAAATAACAATCTACAAATTTGCTAAAAAACCTGAATTTTTTAAAAAAATAAAATTTTTCTCTTGACAAGAGGGTAGTTTGGATTTATATTATATTAATGATGTTTTTCATTATCTAAATTATATAGAGTTAAAGGAGGTGAATAAATCATGGGGAAATTACCGGTAAAAATTAGAATAGCAGTACTGTGGATCTGGATGGCTGTGGCTATATCAGCCCATAGTTTATTGTTTCTCTTCATGCCGGGTGCCATAGAGGAGATGCTCTCTGGTGAGATGCATTATGGTGAGGGAATGCTATTATTCGAATCCTTTTTCTGGTTGATCCCTTTAGTGATGGCATTTCTATCGGTAACTTTGAGGGACACCTCAGTAAGATGGCTGAATGTGATTTTGGGAGGAATCTTTACGATTATGAACATTATACATTTAATCAACGCCATTAATTACTTTGGTACTGCAGTTTACAAGATACTGATTGTTGGCTCTACAATCGTGGCTACATTCCTGATCTTCCTGTATGCCCTGAGGTGGCCTGATAAGTGAGCATGATTTAACTATTACTAATCTGCAGATTATGAGTGAACACATCGACCTCGAAAAAGAGGTTGAGATAACCTTCTTTAAGAGCAGCGGACCTGGCGGACAGCGAAAAAATAAGAAAGAGACCGCAGTTAGGATATATCACCCTGGCTCTGGTATTACCGTTATTGCCACAGAGTACAGGTCACAGGCAATGAACAAGGCGCTGGCTTTAAGGAGGTTGCACGAGAGACTCAAGAGGTTAAAAAAGAAGAGGAAACCGAGAATACCTACGAAGAAATCCCCGAATGTAAGAGAGAAAGAGTTAAAAGAAAAAAAGGAGAGCTCGGAGAGGAAAAAGCTCAGGAAGAAGATCGACCTGAGTGATCTGGATTTAGAGTAGAAAAGGAGACGTTAAATCCACTACAGAGCGAGGCAATATTAATATCAAATATGCTCTGAGTCCTCTGTGTACTCTGTGGTTAAAGCTGCTATATCGCAAGGCTAAAGCCTTGCCCTACGATTTGTTGATATGTAGGGCAAACCTTCAGGTTTGCATTTTCGCTTATACTCGATTTTTTTTATTACTTCGCAATATTATACATTAAACGTCCAAAAAAATCAAGGAAAAACTACCAAATGGAGATTTTATGAAGGACTAAAGGGATCTTAGGTAGGATACTATGTTAATCTTACTCTTGGTTATTCCGAGCTTCTTACGTATATTGTTCCGATGGGCCTCAACTGTTCTCCGGGATAGATTAAGAAATTCAGATATCTGCTTAGAGGTAAAACCGCCTCTCAGCATGTTACATATCTCAATCTCGCGAGGAGTAAGTCTATATTCCATCAATGTGATGCTCTTACCAAAGGAGGAGGTGAGAATATTTAGGTTTTGTTCCAATAGACTAAGGTAGTCTTTTCTGAAACGTATTTTTGTACTCTTAAGTTTATTTACGATTGGAATTACTAATCTATCCACATTGGCAATAACTCTCTCCTGAATCTCCTTCTTCTCTTTCTCGACCTGCTCCAGTACCTCCTTTAAAGCGATGTTCTTTTGCTGTAACAGAATATTCTGCTCATAAAGAGTCTTCTTGCTGTCCATCAATTCTTTTTCTGCAAATTTTTGCTCAGTTATGTCTGTGGAGATTATTCCAAGACCGTTTCCGACCTTGAATGCCTTAACCGAGAGACGTTT
>CAZRTU010000189.1:0-4239 GCA_964603075.1 uncultured bacterium | reverse complement strand
ATGAAGAAGTTATGAGATACTGACCTGTAATAAATCTATGTAATAAAACCCTCCCAAGATTTTACTTGACAAGATATTAATTTTGTTGTATAATAACCCCGCAAGAAAATCCTGGTTAAAATTCCCCAACCTCGTATCTAACCCTTTTTTAATGGCAAGACCAGAAAAACTCGAATCAGAGATCTCGAGTCTACACAGGCAAAAAGTTCGTTTATCGAACTGGCAGAGGACACTAAAAGAAATTTTTGACCGTAGGGAAGTGCTCTTTGTAGGAGTTGGGAATCGATTTAGAGGAGATGACGGAGTCGGAGTATTTCTTGGTGAACTCTTACTTCCCTTTGCGAATGTCTTGCTTGCAGGCGAGCGTCCCGAGAATTTACTTGGACTCGATCTTAGCGAAATTGAATGTCTAATATTTCTCGATGCATGTAAATTTGGAGGCAAGCCCGGGGAGATTGGGCTTTTCAGTATAAGAGATGTAAAGGATAATTTTATTTTTACACATAGAGTGCCTCTTGGTCTCATCTCCTCTCTGTCTAAGATCCCAGAAGTCAAAATCTTGTGCATAGAACCTGCCAGATTGGGATATAGAAGTGACATGTCAGCAGAGGTAAAAGAGAGTGCCTACCGTGTAAAGGATTTTATAGCTTCTTTTAAAGAGAGAAGATACCGTGGAGATAATAAGAAGACCTAAAATATAGAGGGGGATTGATGAAGGCTTTAAGGATGAAAAAGGAGAATAAAGACGAATTTCTGCGTGCCATTATGGAATTCGGGGAGCTATGGGCTCCGGTGCAGAGGAAGAAGAGAGTAGTATTTGAAAAGATTGATGATCCAAAGAAGATAGCCAAGGACATGAAGAGACCCATACTCCCTTTGAAGAAGCTCATTTATCCTCAGAAATTCTCTACATTTCACTTTACTGACAAGGGCTTTAAGCAATTGATTGACCACATACCCAAGAGAATTGTCTTTGGTGTAACCCCTTGTGATATACACGCAGTCTTGATAATGGACAAGGTATTTACCAAAGAGTATCCAGACCCTTTTTATACTAAGAGAAGGGAGAATACCATTATCATTGGCCATTCTTGCGAGCCAGATGAATACTGCTTCTGTAAGTCAACAAATACGCACTATGTGGAGGAGGGTTTCGATCTCGGGTTCAACGATTTAGGAGATTTCTATCTCGTGTGGATAGGTTCAAGTAAGGGACATGATCTAACCAGGGTGAGACCCGATCTTTTTGAAGAGGATGTAACGAATAAGGATATCAGAAGATACTTAGAATGGAGAGAGAAGAGAGATTCACAGTTTAAAGAGGGATTCGACAACACCGGTCTGCCTGATATAGTTGAATTGAACTATAACAGCCCGATATGGAAAGAATTAGGGGACAAGTGCCTTTCCTGTGGTTCCTGTGTAATGGTTTGTCCTACATGTAATTGCTTCAATGTGGTCGAGGAGTTAAAACTTGGAGAGGATCTTGATGGAAAAAGAATAAGGCATTGGGATGCATGTATGTTTGCAGAACATGCATTAGTTGCCGGAGGTCATAATTTCAGAGCATCCAGAGCCGAAAGAATTAGACTGTATTACATACATAAGTTGCAGGCATTTGTAGGAGAGTTTGGCAAACCCTCGTGTGTTGGATGCGGCAGGTGCGTTGTTACCTGTCCAGTGGATATAAATGTTCTGGAGGTGGTCAAGAGATTAAAGGTTAAGGAGGCAGTGGTATGAATAATGTTCCAGTAGCAGAGGTAAATACCTATATACCTGTTTGTGCCAGGATTGTAAGAAGATATCCTCTTACCAAGGATGTGAAGTTTTTTCAAATCAGGTTCTGCCAGCTTGAACGTGCTATGAACTTCATGTACAAGCCCGGACAGTTCATGATGATGTCGGTACCTGGCATAGGAGAGGCTCCTTTCTCGATATCGTCAACTCCATCCAGACCAGGTCTTCTTGAGTTCGGTATAAGGAAGGTGGGAAAGGTCACGGATGCCATATTTAGACTCGAAGAAAATGGTTCTGTATACCTGAGAGGTCCATATGGTAATGGTTTCCCTCTAGAAAAGATGCAAGGACGCGATCTTGTTATAGTGGCAGGAGGAATCGGTTCAGTACCCCTTAGGTCCCTTATCCTCTATGCACTCGACAATAGAGACAAATTCGGTCAGATATATTTCTTATATGGTGCAAGGACACCCGAGGACATGCTCTTTAGAGACGAACTTCTTGCCATGAGAGAGAGAAAAGACTTTGAGTGTCTGTTGACGGTTGACAAAGACGAAGAAGGTACTTGGCCGTGCTATACCGGGGTGGTCACCAAACTGTTCGATAAGATCAAAGGAATTGATCCAGACAGAACAATTGCAGCAGTATGTGGACCACCTGTTATATATAAATTTGTTATCGACGAGCTCTTGAAACTCAAGATTCCAAAACATCAGATATTGATGACCCTGGAGAGGAGAATGAAGTGCGGCGTCGGTAAGTGCGGTCACTGTGTCATAGGATACGTTTATACATGTATTGAGGGTCCTGTTTTTACTTATTGGGACGTCATACGTATGAGGGAGCTGATATAGGAGGGGGAAAATGAAACCCAAGATAGGTATATATGGACTTACTGGCTGTGCTGGAGATCAGTTGATGATAATAAACTGCGAAGATGAACTTTTGAAAATATTTGGTGTAAGTGATATTCGTTCCTTTCTAATGGCTAAAAGTGATAACGATGAGACGCAACTTGATATCGCCTTTGTTGAGGGATCGGTGTCAACCGACAAAGATGAAAAGCACTTAAAAGATATTAGAAAGAGTTCGAAACTTCTTGTAGCAATAGGTACCTGTGCGTGCTTTGGAGGGGTACAGGCATCTCTAAACCATAGGGATGATTTTACGAAGAGATTAAAGAGTGTCTATGGCATGACCAAGTTCACAGTAGCTAAGCCTCAACAGGCAAAGGCATTAGATGAAATCGTCCCTGTGGATTTTTATATTACTGGATGTCCCATAGAGAAGGAAGAATTCCTGAATGCCCTTACGAAATTCCTCCTTTCTTCGAAGCCCGATCTGTATAAGTTCCCGGTATGTACTGAATGTAAGTGGCACGAGAATGAATGTCTTCTCTTGGAGGGTAAGATCTGTTTGGGACCCCTGACAAGGGCTGGTTGTGGTGCCTCGTGTCCCTCGCATAACCTTCCCTGCTATGGATGTAGAGGGCTTGTAGACGAGGCAAACGTAGCCTCAGAAGTCAATTTACTCAAAGAGAAGGGATATAATTTTGATGAGGTCCTGAGAAGGGTTCGGGCATTTGGTGGCATTAAGGCAATGAAATTGCTTAAAGAGTTAATAGGAGGATAGTCTATGAGTGATGTTAAAGTCGGAGCACTGGCGCGAGTTGAAGGACACGGTGGAATAAGGGTTTCAATCAAGGACGACGCAATCCAAGATGTTATGGTCGATATACTCGAGGGTCCGAGACTCATAGAAACTCTGGTTGAGGGTGCGACACCCGATGAGGATGTAGATATTGCCTGCAGGATATGTGCTATATGTAGTGCATCACACAGATTGGCAGCTATAAGGGGTTTGGAGAAGGCATTAGGCTTGAAGGTAGATACGGCTTCGAAAAACCTTAGAGAACTCCTGCACATGGGTGAAATGCTTGAGAGCCATGCACTACATGTCTTTCTTTTGGCGCTCCCGGACTTTTTGGGTTACCCTTCTGCTGTAGCAATGGTAGGACGTTATCCAGAAGAGGTTAAGATGGGACTCGCACTCAAGAAGTTTGGCAACAGGATAATGGAGATTGTTAATGCACGAATGATACACGGAAAGAATGCGGTGGTGGGTGGTTTCGGGAAGAAGCCTCCTGAAGACGATCTCCTGACGCTTGCAACAGGGGCTCCCCGCCTTATCCCCTTTGCCGAGAGGTCCTTGGAATTACTCACATCTCTGGAAATTCCCTCCTACTGGGATAAAGATAGCGTCTTTATGTGCCTGGAACCTGATGAAGGTTTTGGTTTCGTGGGTGATAATGTCCTTATATCTACAGGCGAGAAGAAGAGCGTGGATGAATACAGGACCCTTACCAATGAGATTACGGTCCCTTACTCCTACGCGAAGCGTTCGCATTATCATGGAAGGCCATTCTTTGTAGGTTCCTTAGCGAGGTTGATACTGCTTGGAGATAAGCTGGAGGGCAGAGCAGGTGAGTGGTTCTCGAGGTTA
>CAZRTU010000188.1:0-4279 GCA_964603075.1 uncultured bacterium | reverse complement strand
CGGGGAGTAGGAACCATATAATATCTGTCGGGAGTCTCTCAGTTCTATGTCTCCAGCGGAAAAGTAGTTAGCGCCTATACCAAATCCGTGTTCGCCGTCACCCCATACAATCCCAATGAAATCATATCTTGTATCGAGAAAGTGAGACGCATGGGAGAATGTGGCATTTATCCCAGATACGAGAGGAATCTGGGATGGATTCCAAAATAGTAAAGAGGCGTCTTTTGAGAGAACCCCTGAACCAAGCACAAGGCTCTTGGCGCCTACTTCCAGTTTCAATACAGACAGGCCCACATCCTCATTCTTGGAACCGAAGAAATCACCTATATCATCTATTATGCCAGCCCAGCCAAGCCTGCATAGGATAATAACCAAAAACACCAAAGTTCTAATATAACGCATATATGCTCCTTAGAAATAGTGTGCAGTTAACTTGTCGATAACATCGCCTGTGGTAATATTCTCAGCCTCGGCAGCAAAGTTTAATATGAGCCTGTGACGCAATACTGGTCGCAATACAAAACTCACGTCCGATATCGACGGTGTCGTCCTTCCATCGAGCAGTGCCTTCGCCTTTGCACCCATTACAATAAACTGAGAAGCCCTCGGGGAGGCACCCCAGGTAACCCAATCTCTTATAAACTTTGGGCTCTCGGAATTATTAGAGGGTCTGGTTAACCCGACCAATTTAACAACATCAGCAACCAGGCTTCCAGACACTGGAACTCTACGGACGAGCATCTGGAGGTTTAGTATCTCATCTTTACCAATTACTGAGTCGATCTTACTCTCGTACGCACTTGTAGTAGTCTCAACGATTCTTATCTCTTCATCTGTGCTCGGATAATCTATTACAATCTCAAACATAAATCTATCAAGCTGTGCCTCTGGAAGTGGGTAAGTGCCTTCCTGTTCAATTGGGTTCCTGGTTGCAAGCACAAAGAACGGCTTTTCCAGGTGAAAGGTCTTGCCTCCCGCAGTAACCTTGTACTCCTGCATAGCCTGTAGAAGAGCCGCCTGTGTCTTTGGAGGGGTCCTGTTGATCTCGTCTGCGAGTATTATATTAGCAAATATAGGACCCCTCAAAAATTTGAATTCTCTCTTGCCTGTTTTTCTATCTTCCTCGAGGATCTCTGTTCCGGTTATATCCGATGGCATAAGGTCTGGAGTAAATTGTATCCTCTGGAACGAGAGCGATAGAGTCCTGGAAAGTGTGTTTATGATGAGCGTCTTCGCCAAGCCAGGAACACCTAAAAGGAGTGAATGCCCACCTGCGAGTAGAGAGATTATTATCTGTTCTATCACCTCCTCCTGTCCCACTATAACCCTATGAAGTTCTTTCAAAACCTTCTCCTTAGCATCTTTAAGAGCCTCAATGCTTTCTATATCGTCCATTTAGCCTCCTTTCGGGATGTTATTATAAACCAACTTTAACTAAAAGTCAAGGAAAAAATATCTATAGGCAGGAACTGGGATATTGGCTTAACAACCAAAGGAACCCTGATTGATCTTCCATATTTTCCCCCGCTCATTTTTTTCTTGACTTTTTCTGAATTTTATGTTAAACTTGTACCCTGAAATTTATATCTTAAAAGGATTCATATTGAGGTTATAGGAGGTTTGCATGCCGAGGAGAAAAAGAGCTGAGAGGAGGAAAATTCCTCCCGAAAGCAAGTACGATAGTACGCTGGCACATAAATTTATCAACTGTCTTATGAAAGGTGGTAAAAAAAGTATCTCCCAGCGTATATTCTATGATACCGTAGACATAATAGAGAAAAAGTTGGGTAAACCAGGTATCGACATATTTAACCTGGCAATCGAAAACGTAAAACCCATGCTCGAGGTGAAACCGAGGAGAGTCGGTGGTGCCACATATCAGGTTCCTATGGAAGTCAGCAGGGGGAGACAGGTATCTCTCGCAATAAGATGGATCATAGATGCTGCAAAGTCAAGCAAAGGCAGGCCCATGCGTGAGAGACTTGCTGATGAACTTATAGCTGCGTCCAAAAGAGAAGGAAGCGCTATAAAGAAGAAAGATGACACACACCGAATGGCGGAGGCGAACCGCGTGTTTGCTCAATTCAAATGGTAAATTTCCTTCGGAACGTGCTCTTTAAAAATAGAACTGCCCTATTTCTATGAAATCGGTATTAGAGGCACACTCTCTATGCAAGAGCTTCAGAGAAGATTCTGGAGAGCTTGAGGTTCTTGAAGACGTCTCCCTATCCGTGATGAGGGGAGAGATTGTTGTGATAGTGGGACCATCTGGCTCAGGTAAATCCACGCTACTATATATTCTTGGGGGACTCCTTAGACCTTCCAGTGGAAGGGTCTTTTTGGAGGGTGAAAGTCTCTTTGAAAACGAAGATAGACAAATTTCGACTATAAGGAACAAAAAGATAGGTTTTATATTCCAATTCCATCATCTTCTACCCGAGTTTACAGTGTTCGAAAACGTCGCAATGCCTCTCTGGATAAATGGAAGGCATGATCTAAAGAAGGTGATGGATACCCTCGGGTTGGTCTCTATTGAACACAAAAAAAATTATCTTCCTTCTAAACTCTCAGGCGGGGAGAGGCAGCGCACTGCTGTAGCGAGGGCATTGGCTAATGATCCGACAATTGTGTTGGCGGACGAGCCGTCTGGAAATCTGGATAGGGAACTGTCTCTTTCACTGCACAATCTAATCAGAAGGATATCCAGAGAGAGTCAAAGGACCTTTATAATTGTTACACACAAAGAATCGATGAAGAAGATAGCAGACCGGGTGTTCATTCTTAAAGATAGAAGCCTTAATCTAAACTAATATCAATGTATTGTTGAAATATCTCTACCTATTTATCTGACAAGGGATAAATGAGGAAACCACTTATTGCAGGAAACTGGAAGATGAACATGGGCGGAAGGAACTGTGAGAACCTCGCTCGTGGCATAAAAGAGCTACCCGAGGATTCATCATGCGTCGATATATTGATCTGTCCACCCTATACTTCACTTATCATGGTCAATGAGATAATAAAGGATTCACCGATAATGCTCGGTGCACAAAACTGCTTTTATGAACTAAGAGGTGCCTATACAGGCGAGATATCTCCCCGGTTTCTAATCGATATGGGCTGTGAATACGTAATACTCGGCCACTCTGAGAGGAGAAAATATTCGGGCGAGACGCCAGAGTTAATAGGAATGAAGCTCGGTTGTGCAATAGACTCTGGTCTCAATACTATACTCTGCGTTGGCGAGGAATTAAAGGAGCGTGAAGAAGGAAGGGCATCTTTAGTTGTTGAGTCTCAATTGGAAGGCAGCTTGAAAGAATTATCTGAGCATCATCTCGGGCGGATCACCGTGGCGTATGAGCCTGTTTGGGCTATCGGTACTGGTAAAACATGTGATCCGGATATGGCAGATGAGATGCACGGGTTCATAAGAACATGGTTCAAAAGAAGATTTAGCGAAAAGGCGGGCGAGGATTTGAGAATACTTTATGGCGGCAGTATCAAACCCGACAATATCTCTTCGCTTGTCGAGAAGGAAGAAATAGATGGTGGACTTGTAGGGGGAGCAAGTCTGATTTCAGAATCTTTTTTAGAGATAATAGAAAAGACAGCTGAGGTCACCTCGTGCGAATAGATTTACCTTATATATATCAGCTTTTGACTTAAATATTTGAGAAAGCGAACCAGAATGATTTGACGGAGGAGCTATGCGCGCAGTTCTACTCACAGTACACACTATCTGCAGTCTTCTGCTCTTATTGGTTGTACTTCTTCAGCCGTCCAAGAGTGGCGGACTCTCGGGTATGTTTGGTGGAGGAGGAACCTCATTCTTTGGAGGAAGGGGGGCAGCTCCCTTCCTTACCAAGGTAACTATTATACTTGCAATTATATTCTTGGCTACATCATTGATTCTCACGTCGCTATCGAGTGTCGGTTCACCAACTTCTGCAGTTGAAAAGGCACTTGAAAGGGGTGACTTTGGTCCATCTGGCTTTCCCATACCCACCAGTAAAGTGATGATGGATACAATAACAGAGTGATCTTTCGCCCTTATTGCTTGTGATCTGAATTACTCGGAGGAAACATGGATGCGGTTGTTGAAATAGCTGGCTTCCAGTATCGAGTTAGTAAAAATAAGGTAATCGATGTACCAAAAATAGACGCAAAGGAAGGCGAAATCGTTCGTATACCAAAGGTTCTCGCAATTTCAGATGGTGAGGAAATAAAAATCGGCAAACCCTTTTTGGACAATGCCTACGTTGATATAAAGATACTAAAG
>CAZRTU010000187.1:0-4294 GCA_964603075.1 uncultured bacterium | reverse complement strand
GTGATGCCCAAACCCCCGAAAGTGTAGTACTATAATAGTTTGCTTTATAATCCCTTGTCTCTGAGATACGAATCGGCAAACAAGGTAAATGCAAGAATCGTTCAAGTTCAAATCTTGCCTCTCGGCGGACAAAAACCAGAAAGGAGGTGTTGGACAATAATTGGGGAACCACTGCTCTTTCTGTTGACTATTTACTATTGACTATTTACTGCCTTTCTGACAAATCGCCTTTAATATGTGTTAGACGATGGCGGGTATATCATTTCTTCTCAACCTCCGAATATTACTTTCCAATCTTGATCGGGATATATCTCATTGAATTCCACTAACTCTAATAGTTCCCACCAACCAATATCACTGAAATCAAGAGGATGCGTCTCTGGATTCCACTTGAAACCCACTCTGACAGAAAGTGTCTCACCATTTCTTGAATCTTCTAATAGTCTCAATGTCTTAATAGACAACGATTTGGAAAGAGGATCTATTAAGTCCTTTTCAAGCCAATCACAGAGATGGGGATAGTCGCGTGGAACGCCGCTAGGCAACTGATATTTTTCAAGCAGGTTTTCAATAGTAAGACCATAAGTAGCAACCCAGACCTCTGGTACAACTACTTCTTCAGCAGGATAGATATCTCTAAGTTTTTTCATCATTATCTCAGCAGTTCCCAAGATGCCTTCTTTCCTCAAGTCTACGTAAACCAAATCTTCCTCAAGCCCTTCTAAAATGACATTGTCAATATGAATGGGAAGTATGAATTCAAATCCTCTTTTTTTCTGTTCTACTTTAGCTCTATTAAATTCATATTTTGGCCAATATTTTTCAACATAGTTTTTAGAAACGATTGCAACCGCATATTTTGTGTATGGTCCAAATATATAGTCCAATTCCGATCTAAGGCTTTTCCCAAGAAGATAAACTTTCTCATTTGCTGCGAGAAATACTTCCGCTCCTTTATCTTTTAGCAAACGATACAAATCCTTCGCTATACCTTCTTCTTCACCAGCATACGAAATAGCAAAGTCAAACCTGAACATGTGTTTCTCACCTCAAATAGTTTTAATGCCCGTTTTCGCCTTACTTGTTTATATGCGAACTAAGTTCGTATATACTACTAAAATAGAGGTATATGTGAACCAGGTTCGTATATACCTCCCTATGAATGCTATCTCATATGACATCACTTCCCTTTCCCCAAAATTTGATCCAATGGACTTTTTATCTTCATAAAGTCCTTCCTACCAACATGTGTATAAACCTCGGTCTTTTGGAACTCTTATGTCCCAATAACTCCTGGATATACCCCGCACTTTTTAACAAGATAAACAATTTTTTATCCTTTTCATCAAGAATTTGTATGCATTCCCAAAATGTTTCAATTGCTTTTCTCTTTCCCTTGCATCATTCTCTGACAGATATGCCTCGTAGTAAATTAAACTAAATGGCCCATAATTCTTAGTCGAAAGGACTTTTCCATTATTGTGTTCCTTTATTCTTCTTTCCAGATTATTGGTTGACCCTATATATTTCCAGCCATTAACTTTTTGGCTTCTAATCAAATACACGTAGTACATAAATTAAACGGTAGCACTATTATAATAGTACTACATAAAGTGCGGGGTGTATCTTAAGTCTGTTCCTGAAATAGAGTTATGTCCGCAAGCTGAAGCTTGCGACTACCATTTTTGTGACTTTATGCAAACCTAAAGGTTTGCCCTACAACTTGTTTAAAAAAAGGATCAATCAACACATTCTCATCCTCAAAGATATCAAAGAGCTTTTTTTATAATACTATTAGTATAAGGGAATATCCAGCATTTTCGCTCTGGATCCCATCCGTGCCCTTTAACTTCCTTGATCTTTTCAATATAAATCGGATTGTAAGATAGAGTGACTGTAATCTCTCCGATCTCCCTGAAGTTATTTTAATTCTATCATTTCTCGTATTATCTATTTCTATTATAAGCAAAAATAGCCTAAAAGTCAAGGGAAAAAATTCTGCTGTACTCTGGAGGGTATAATGTTGTTAGGATATTTCGGCTAAGGTTTTTTCGTAGTCTAAAACGAGGAATTTTTTACCTTTTTGAATGACTTTATGTCCCTCTTTCTCTAAGAGTTTCTTTTGAGCCTCTACCCCACCCGGGTACTTCATATTGATAACTCCACCTGTCTTTAGAGTGCGCCAATAGGGAGTGATTTCTTTCTCTCCCCCACTCTTTGCCTCTTCTGCTGCATGGGCTGCAACCCAGGCAAATATTCCAGTCGTTATCGGACAACCGATTGTTGCCCCGTGTCTTCGGGCAAGCGCCTCCCGGATATGATTTATGGTAGTAAGCCTACCCCTGGGAATCTTCTTCATAATCTCGTCAATCTCTCTCGGCGCTGGAATCACCACCGTTCCTTCACCCCACCTTTTGCTCATCTTATCGGTTATCTCAACAACCTTTGGTAAGTCTCTATTATCATTTAATTTTTCCTGCCAGGATTTTTTGGTCTGCTTGGGCATCTTTCTCCCCCTGTTAGCTTATAGTGTAGCGTGAAAAACTCAACCACAGAGAGCACAGAGAATGTTAATTATTAAGGAATTATGGAAGATTCTCTTCCCCCCTCCCTGCCCCGCCACAGGCGGGGTGAATAAACTCTTATCTTACCTGTCTGCAGATCGGTAAGAGTAATTTTTTTATCTCATTCTTCATCCTTTTTCAACAGGGATCTTAAGAGATAAAAAGAGAATTTTTTATCTTTGTTTCTTTATCTCATACAATTCTATTAAAATCCCTGTGAAATTACATCCGTTAGCTAACAGATATTGTTCGGAGGGCACAGAGAATTAATTTTTACTATGTGACCTCTGTAGTTTCTTTCATATTACTTTTTACAGTATAGTTTATAGTACCTGTTTAACAATCTCGGGTTAAGACATTCTACAAAGCAAACCTAAAGGTTTGCCCTATCTGATTTTTTAAAAAGATCTGTAGGGTTGCCATACAGTAACCAGATACTATCGTATCAAAATCATTCTCTTTAATTCTTCAAAATCATCTGTCTGCAGGCGATAAAAATATACACCGTTGCCTAAATCTGAGGCGTCGAAATTTACAAGATGAGTTCCAGCTGGTTTATGCTCGTTGACTAATGTCTTAACCTCACATCCAATCAGGTCATAGACTTTTAAGGTTACAAACCGAGAATGTAATATTGAAAAAGTAATTGTGGTCGTATGGGTGAATGGGTTTGGAAAGTTCTGTTTTAATATTAAGTTTTCTTGGAGTAATTCATAATCACTTGTTATCGCTGTCGATCCAGGGAAATATGCCCGTCTAACAAGTGAAGAATCAAGGATAAAAGGGTTCTTTTTACCTCCCTGATAAGATGCAATCAATTCATTTTTTATCCATTCCATTGAATCAACCGTATCAGTAAGATGCCATTGATATAATACATCTTTTTGTAAACCGAAATATTCCGGGTCAAGGCTGTCAGCCTGCCGTTTATACATAGTATAGAAATAAAACATTGTACGGGCTACATTTCCCTTATGGTCTTCTCGAGGTTCAAACAAATTCGCGTCTTCATCCTTCTCACTATACTCATCGATAAATTCTGTAGGAATGGTGTTTAAAAAATAATCCAGACGAAACCACTTATCCGTATCTGGATCCGGGATTTCTGCAAATGGGTCGTTCCCTCTTGCAGAATTAACCACTATCCTGGTTGGACACAGGTGATGCATATCACTCTTAGCCTGACCAACTGAACCTTTGCTCTGAGGCCATGTGTGTTCAGTGTCAATACCTTTGATATAGGCATCGCTTGTCGGGTCTTCCAGTGGGTCTAAATAGATTGTGTACCCGGAGTATACACAGACTAAGCTGTCATTATGCTGGCAAATATTTGCAAATAATGTATCTCTTGCCATACTGTAAGGTAGTACTGTATCTGTTTTATAATAGAATATCAGGCTATCGAGAAGTTCCTGTCCGTTCAGGCAAGGGAAAATTGTCTCGTTTCCCTTGGCATAACCAGCAAGGCAAAGGAGAATTAATCCTGAAAAGGGAAGTGTTCTCTTAAACATACTATTCTATGAAAATATTATTCTCTTGGGGTTAATGGGGTCAGACCTGAAAAAAGAATCTAAAACAAATTTTCCTTTTCCATCAATATTCCAAAGTCGGTCTTATTGCCATAATATAATCTTACACCAGTCCTCTTCTTATATCAACTATTTTATTGTTTCAGGTCTGGCCCCAGATCTTTTTACATCTTTTCCATAGGACTTTTTTAAACTCTTTTT
>CAZRTU010000186.1:0-4299 GCA_964603075.1 uncultured bacterium | reverse complement strand
ATATCTTGGGACAGGAGATTCGAACCTTAACTACCAAGAGCAAAGAGGTCGGATATTTTTCAGTAGAGTGGGATGGTAGAGATAATAGTGGTGTAAGACTTGCTCCTGGAATTTACTTCTATAGGCTTATTGCAGAAGGAGAGAACGGCGTAAAATTCGAAGAAAGCCGTAAGATAGTTCTATTGAGATAAGATAAGGCAAAAGAAATCGAAATGATAAAACGACAGTAATTCCAAGGTAAATAGAGGACAAAATGCATAAATTCCTTACAATTATAACAGGTTACGTTCTAAGTGTAGGTTATGTTTATGGAGGCTATATTACCAAGAGTCCTTAGATGAAATAGCTCTTAGTTCCTTACTATTGGCTCGAGAGACATTCACCGATACAATATATAGCTCACCGCGGTTAGACGGGGGTGTCATGTACTTTCTTGATTCTGGTATTCTTGTTTCCGGCAATACAGGCGAATGGTTGGAGTGCGGGGATTCCTGGTTTCTTGGATCGGATAGAATGTCTTTTAGAAGTTATATTAGTTTTAACCTAGTCTCTCTTCCAGAAAGTGTTACAGTTGTAGAAGCCGTTGTAGGGATATACCAATGGGACTGTATGGGAAATGGGGATGATGGGAGATTTCCGATCTGGAATGTTCCCGGTGGAGATACTCTCTTCTGTATACTTGATCACATAGAGTATGGAGATTCTCTGGATACTACGGATTGGACTGCTGGAGATGAAGGTGACCCACAGACTTTAACCTCTAATATTGGGGTTATTTCTAAAGATAGTATTATTGAATGGAAGACGATGGATGTTACCCAATACTTTCAGGCTGATATTGATGCTGAAAGAGGAAGAACACAGTTTCGGATAAGTTTCCCTATTCTATCTGACTTCGATGGATGGCCAGAAGATTATCTTGCATTTTATTCTGGGGATACAGAAGAAAAGAAACCTTATTTGGCAATTGAGTATAATTTAGTGGGAGTAGAAGAAAACGATTTACAATATACAACAAATTCTTATCTAGAGATCGTTCCAAGCCCGTTTAAAACATTCGCTTTTATCAACTATACCTTACAGGCTCCGTGTTGGCTTAGGCTAAAGGTCTACGATCTATCAGGAAGAGAAGTAATAACTTTGGTGGATGAGAGCAAGAGAGCAGGGATTTATAGGGTTTCATGGGACGGCAAAGAATAAATATGGTCATAGCGTTAACAACGGTATATATTTTTGTCAGTTATCCGGTAGAGATTTTAGTTTTGCTAAACGAATGACAATTATCAAGTGAATTGTAATACCCTTGTTCACTCAATCTTTTGATTCTTAAATTTTGATATTTGATATTCTCTTTGTAATTTGGTATTTGAAATTTGAGATTTTATTTAGGGGGTGTCTTATGCGTAAGTTTATTTTGGGACTTATGATAGCTGCCTCACTGTACGGTGGTGTTACAAAGGTGGGAACCACTGCAGCCACATTCCTTACAATACCTGTCGGTCCGAGGGCACTCGGAATGGGGGGGGCTTTTGTCTCTGTAGCAGACGATGCCACTGCCATGTTCTGGAACGTAGCGGGAATTGGAAAACTCAAAAAGAATGAGGCAGTCTTGATACACTCCAACTGGCTCTGCGACACATACTTTGAATACGCAGGCGTACTAATCCCGGTATCAGGCTTGGGTACATTTGGTGTCAACTTTACCTTTATGAATCTTGGCGAAATGGAACAGACCACGGAACAGGACCCCGATGGTAATGATATTAAATTCTCCTGCGGAAGCTTTGCGGCTGGGCTTGCCTTTGCACGTCAACTCACAGATAGGTTTTCAATAGGATTTAATGTAAAATATATACAAGAGGACATAATGAACTGCAGGGCAAGTGGTATCGCTCTGGATGTGGGAACCATCTTTAGGACCCAGTTTAAGGATGCAAGACTGGGTATGAGTATATCAAATTTCGGAACCAAGATGCAGATGTCAGGGAATGACCTCCTTGTTCAACATGATATTGACCCTGGTCTCGCTGGTAATAATCCATATGTAAACGCCTATCTCTCAACTGGCAACTTTGATTTGCCCCTCCTTTTTAGAGTAGGATTGTCTATTGATCTTATAAATACACCAAAAAACCTACTTACACTATCCTGTGACGCATTACACCCAAACGACAATACCGAGTCATTGAATATAGGCGCCGAATATGTATTTAATAAGATTTTTTCAGCGAGGGCAGGTTACAAAGCACTATATAAGGCAGATTCTGAGGAGGGATTTACATTCGGTGTTGGGCTTGCTGTAGGATTACAGAGGTCCTTGAGAATCAAAGTCGATTATGCCTACGAACTCTTCGGCAGACTAAACAACGTTCAGAAATTGGGTGTGGGCCTGGAGTTTTAATCAGAAAAATAAATAAGGGACAGCCGATAAAATTTTTAAAAAATTTGTTGATTTTTTACTTGCAAAATATCAAAATTTTTAGTATAATAATAGTAGGTAGTTTTGGACATCTTGAATTATTACGATTTGTTGTTTAAGAAGGGGTGATAAGCTATTTCATTTGAAAGGTCGAACTTCTTTGTATTTGTTTCTCTAACCTCTCATAAAAGCGGGATGTAAGGAATAGATTACACAAATTAATTGATACCCTTACTGCTTTTATGGGAAAAAAAGGAGGTCGTATGATGAGAAGGACGTTAGTAGTCCTGACAATCCTGCTGATTGCAGGAGTGGGTCTTGCACAAAATGAGGTCACATTTAATGTCAATATGAGTGTGCAGGCTCTGATGGGAACCTTCATTCCAGGAACAGACTCGGTCGTGGTAAGGGGAGGAACTCCACCACTTGCCTGGGATGGATACGTTAATCTACTCACAGACCCTGAAGGTGATAGTATATATACCATCACCCTCGACTTCGGAGCTGAAACGGATACAGTCGAGTATAAATATGTTATGAAGCCTGCTGGTGGGAGTGACGTCTGGGAGAGCGTAGCTAACAGGACATTTGTACCCACAGGCAGTCCGCTTGTCCTCGATACTGTATATTTTGATAATGTCTCCGGAGTTCCAGTAGAGGGCACGGTCATCTTCCAGGTTGACTTGAGGGTACAGGAGGTGGCGGATCATTTTGAACCTGGTGTTGACCATCCTACTGTGAGAGGGTCACCGGCTCCACTCGCATGGGAGGAATCGTCAGCCCCTGAGATGCAGCCATGGGACACCATTTATACAGCTTCCGTGGTCTTCAACATGCCCAGATATAGTGAAATACAGTATAAATACCATATCTGTCCCGACTCGGTCTGGGGTAATGCTGATGAATACGATGGTATGTGGGAGAGTGGCGATAATAGAATCCTGGTTTACGACCCTGATCTATCCGGCTTCCAGATCGTCCCCTTGAGGTATTTTGACGACGTTGGTCCTGAAGATATAATCATGCAGAGTGTTACAGTAATCTATCAAGTAGATGTTACTCCTGTCTTAGACGCTATTGCTGATCAAGGATACTGGTATGCTGAGGGAGCCCTCGACACAGTCTACAGTATAGATAGCATGTATGTAGCTGGCGGCACTCCTCCTCTTCAGTGGGTATGGGACCAACCCATTTACCCTGATACCTTAAGGATGTGGGATGACGGTGTACCACCTGACGAGACCGCGGATGACGACATTTATACTGTTGGTATTGAATTCCAAGCTGGCTCTCCAAGGAGAATCGAATACAAATACGGTGGAAATGGTCTGGATACAGAGGCAGGTTTTGCAATGAATCACTACTGCTTCATATCAGACACAGGAGGCACATACATACTTCCACCTATGCTCTTCGGCTCACTTCAACGCGAAGCTACAGACATCGCAGACGTTGCTGCAGATGATGCAGACGGTATGCCTGTTTTGATGGACAGCCTTGTAACCGTAGAAGGTATTGTAATTGTTGCAGACGAGTTCAGCGCTCCGGGTTATATCCAGTCGGAAGATATCAAAACCGTTACGGGTCTTGCAGTATACGACTACGACGCATTCAAAAAATACGCTGTGGTGGGAGACAGGGTGCGGATGGTCGGAACAATAGATTTTTATAGTGGCTTAACAGAGATTGGAAGCATCATATCCTATGAGGTAAGAGAAAGAGGCGTCTCCTGTGACACCCTGACCATAACCTGCGCAGACCTGGCAGATGTCGTCGGTGAAGATTATGAAGGCAGACTCGTCAGGATAGAAAACGTCACGACAACCGATGCTTTCCCTGCTGAGGGCTCCGATGCCAACATCAGCATCACCGATGCCACA
>CAZRTU010000185.1:3709-4340 GCA_964603075.1 uncultured bacterium | reverse complement strand
AATATTGCGAAGTGTCCCTCTGTACATAGTTTTTATACCCTCTAATCCATATTTTCGTATATATGGAATAGAATCTCTGTTTGGATATGCCTCAAATTTCCCCAGACCATCAATATTCAATGTCCAGTAGTGCCTGAAGAGTTCACTGCTCGGAACCCTTATCTCCTTCCCATTCTTCAGGTATCTGGCATTATTCTTGCCGGCAAGGACAACTCCCTTCGGACTCCATGAGAATTTGTATCCCCATGGGTTTGTATTGGCTTCTGGGGCAGGCAGTCCCCCACAGTAGGAATAAAAGCTCCTTATCTTACCGTCTTTCGCCTTCGTTCTCTCTATTATCTCCATCGCAGACATATGGTCTATACCTGGATCGAGACCGACCTCGTTAAGGATTATTACTCCTGCCTCTTTGGCTTTAGCGTCGAGTTCTTGCATCTTTCTGCTGACATAAGAGGTTGTCACCAGGTGTTTTTTGGCTTTGATACACATCTCAGCCAATTGTGTATGATACACGTACGGCAAAAGGCTGATTACCAGATCAGCATCGCTTATCAGTCTGGATGGATCGTGTCTTTTGATATTAAATTCTTCTGCCGTGCCATTAATACTACCTTCAACAAGCCTCTCTGCC
>CAZRTU010000185.1:1757-3699 GCA_964603075.1 uncultured bacterium | reverse complement strand
GAAGATATTTCACAAGAGGTCCAGCAACAAGACCAGCTCCAAATACTACTACCTTTTTCATAAGATCCTCCAGTGCAGGTAATCAGGATAGAAATTTCTCGAGATATCTATAGTCACTGGTAAGCTCACCTTTATGTAAAATAAGGCCCTTCTTTATCTGGGGCGGGAGTTTTATCTCATCAAAACCAGCAGCATAGTCTGTGGAAACAATGGGAGGGATAAAACCCTTCAGGACGCCACTGAAATACTTTGAGGAGTCTATCGACAGTTCGCAAGGGAGATTGTCCACTGCCATAATCACGATACCGTTCCCTTTAAAACCCATGGAGTCTTTCTCTCTAATGGGGTCATAGGTAAAGACCGGTATATCCGGTTCCGTTGTCCTGATTGTGGCTTCTATAGAACCCTCCAAATCACAGGATATATCACCTATAACCTTGAGCCGGGGTTTTAGATCGGTGAAGAGCCTCTTAAGGTCGTTTTTTGTTACTAACCTTGGATATTTACTCTCCCAGTATATACAATTTATGAGTATGGATAGACGCGATAAATATTTATAGAATTGCGAATTATATTTAGCAGGATGTTTGTAATAGTCATCAAGGTCAAATATGCCTCCATCCTCCGCAGGTGTGACCATATTCTCTTCTCTAAATACCACCTTGAATATACCCTCAGCTGTTTTTAGATCGAGCAGTTCATCAGGCGTTATACTCTCAACAGGCAAAAGGTCCACTATCTCCTGCACCCCTTCGGAAACGTGACCATAACCTGTTATGCCTATGACTACCGGAGAAATTGACCGTGGAAGTCCTTCCCTTAATATCTTCTTACCAAGGCGTCTTACGTCACTTTTGATATTGCTTAGACCCCCATATTCATAGGTCTTCTTTAAATGCTCAAATGGGTTTTCTATCCCTTGATATCCAAGTCTGTGCCCGAATGCCCAGAGCGTATCTACCGCCCCGGCTAATCCTGCATATCTTCCAAAGAAGATGAGTCTCCTCCCCTTTCCGTCTTCTATCTTTTCATAATCTATAAGGTTACATCCTAGTTCCATCATCCTTTTAAGCATCTGCATATTGAACTTCTGCCCCTTTATCACGTGTGCAAAGAAGACGTATGTTTTACCTTTCTGGAAGAAACTCGAAGGCATCTCCTTAACACCAAATATAGCCGGACAACCTGATAGGTCTTCCTTGATATGAGCACCAGCGTCTATGTATTCCTTACCTTTGAAAGCACGAATCTCCGAGGGCTGTACATAAAATTCTATACCCTTCTTTGAAAGCTCCTTAACATCTGAAGGGACAAGAGGGGTTCTTGCCTCCCATTTATTTTTATCCTCCCTGCGTATTCCGCATTTCATCTTCATAGAATACCGCCCAGTGATTTTACTGTTCTTCTTATCTTTTTAATGCAAGCCTTTGTGTCTCTATTTATCTCACTACCAGTGAATCTCAAGATCGACCAACCGAGACTGGTTAGCTCATTGTTCCTCTTTCTATCACTATCATGAGCCTCCTGTCCAGAATGAAATTTCTTCCCGTTACATTCCACGTCTATCTTTCCTTCTCTGCAAAAAATACCAATATCGAGAAAGTACTTTCTATCACCCTCACAGACGTATAACTGTCTCTCTACGGGGATTTTCTGTCTCTTTATTTCCTTGTACAATTTATCCTCTATAGGACTTGTTTTAAAAAGATCGTTTATCTCTTTTGCCTCTAACAACCTCCCAAGGGTGGTCGGGATGAATACTATTCTGCGTAATCTACGGCTGGGTATCGGATTTTCTAATCTTATTAGGTCTCCTATAAATATCTGGTAGTAGTCCTCATCCCTGTTTTTGTGTTCTGTCTCAGCAGGGTAAAGTTCTATCCTTTTTTTGATAGTATGTCCAAGAACTTTCGCATAATAATTTACTGTCCATTTCTCTTCA
>CAZRTU010000185.1:0-1747 GCA_964603075.1 uncultured bacterium | reverse complement strand
ACTTTGGGCTGGTAAAAGGCGAGGTATTCAGAGCTGGTGGTAACCTCTTGCGCGCTCTTTAGCGGTATATGATACCAGTGTTCTTCTTTCAATATCTGCCAGTCGGATAATCTGGGGACTATACAGACCAGGACAATCTCTTTCATATATTTAGATTATGCCAATTCGGGCTCTATTATAACATAAAAATCCCAAAAAAGCAAGTTTTTTTCTTATGATATCAGAAACCCCACTAATCCGATATCATCCACTTTTCATTTCACATTGGGGGTCAGGCTAAGAGATAAGAGATAGAAGGTTACCTGCCACTTTAACTCTTCTATGGAGTCATTTAATTCTTTTTACTCGACATCCTCTTATAATACTTTAACCTATTAAAAAAACTTTCCTTATCCTCATCACCCAGGAATACCGACTCTCCCCCGTTACCGCGTAATATTACATGGTCAAAAGCACCTTCATACTCTATCCTCGGTTTCCAGGAAACGGCTTCATTATGCCATAACTTCGATTAAATGTCAAATAATTATCTCTTATCTCTTAGCCTGACCCCAGATTTTTCTTTGACCCCAGATTTTTCTTGACTTTTTCAAAACTTTAAACTATACTATAGACTTGATATGGAAGATCTAATCAACCCTACGAGCCTATATAAACTCAAGGAAAAGGCTATAAGGGTCCTGAGGGGTAACGACAACGGATGCTTCATATCACCTTCCCCAATGCTCTATCCCCATCAGTGGAATTGGGACACTGCATTCATAGTAATTGGATTATCACACATAGACGAGGACAGGGCACAGCAGGAAATACTCACACTCCTTAGGGGTCAGTGGATAAATGGGATGATTCCACATATAATCTTTGATCCAAAGGTAACTGAATATCATCCCCCACCTGAATTTTGGAATACTGGAGAATGTCCTTTCGCTCCTCAAGGTGTCATAACATCAGGAATTACCCAACCACCAATATTGCCATCTGCTGTATACAGGATTTTTAGGAGGTTAAAGAACAAAAAGAAGGGTATAAATTTTCTGAGACAAGTCTTTCCAAACCTAAAAAAACAACTTTTCTTTTTCCGCGACTACCGAGACCCTAACCATGAAGGACTCAGCCACATAATACATCCCTGGGAGAGTGGACTGGACAATTCACCCAAATGGGATGGAATATTCGAGAAGACCAAAATAAAAGAAAGATATAAAAAATACACAAGAACAGACCTCAAATTCGTATCAGCGGAACAGCGCCCAACGGATAAGGAATATGGGATTTACCATTATCTCGTGCAGCTTCTTCGTAATACAAATTACGACCCCAATCAAATCTGGCTTGATAGTCCCTTTATAGTACAATCAGTTCTCTTTAATACCCTTTTGTATGAGTCATGCCTTTCTCTAAAAGAGATTGGAATCATACTGGATGAAGATGTAACTGAAATCGAAGATTGGGCTGAGAAGATAAAAAACGGTATCCGCAACAAACTATGGAATAACGAACTCGAGAGGTACTATGATTTCGATCTAAAAAACAATAGACCGATAACGAAAGATACGATCTCCAGTTATATACCACTATACGGTGGAATACCATCTAATGAAGAAGCTCAGTCATTAGTGTCTGTGCTAACTTCACAGACAGGATACTGGCCTGCAAAAGGATATCCTTTATGTAGTGTTTCTAAGGACAGCCTTGAGTTTGAACCACGAAGATACTGTCGCGGCCCAGACTGGATCAATATTAA
>CAZRTU010000184.1:0-4346 GCA_964603075.1 uncultured bacterium | reverse complement strand
GACAAGGTCTCTCGTCCGGGGTCAATGCGTAAGGATAATTACTACTATAAAACGGTTTTGCTCCTCCGAGCGGGATTTCAATTTTTTGCCATTGTTCATCAGAGGATATAATTTCCTCACCGGCGAAGTATACTTTACGCCCATCCATAAGACAAAAATATCTTAGCCGTGCCGTATTATCATTTACCTTGATAACTACCTCCAGGACATCATCAGAACTGAAAACAATATCCTCATCAACATAGAACCACGCTGCCGCAAAACCCTCAAATTGGGGACTTGCCTTTAGGAAAACTTTCCCTTCTTCAGAGCTAATATCTACAGAGTAATCGTATAATTGACTCATAGTTGTTATTGTATCGGTGAAGTCTTCCTGCAATAGCATAGGCGAACACAGGAAAAGAAATATAAATAATATCATCACAACCTCCTTTTAAGTTTTGCTATCTTATCAAGTGCAATTTCCTTTGATACTGAGAGTATGATTTCACTAAAATGGTTTTTATATATCATTGGTAATTATATTATAATGGGAAAACATCCAATTTGTCAAGAAAAAATTAAGGAGAAAGGGGAGAAAGGCAGAAAATAGAGAATGGCAAATAGAAAGGAGAAAGGGGAAATAAAGACATAAGACAAAAGACCGAAGACTTAAGACCCAAAAAAAGGAGAAAGGGAAAAAAGGAAAAGCTAAAGGGGAGATAAAAAAAGAAGAGGGGAGGTAAAACTGCTGGTGTTATGGACGCGACTTAACATCTGTGGAATATGTTGAAGTGAAGCGTAAATCCGTTCCATGACGGGAAGTAGAGAAAGAGATTGCAAGGACGTAATAGTACTGAATTTTTTGATAAACTATCTCACCTTTATCAGCTTTTGAGTTTCAGTGTATTCACCAGCATTAAATGTAATGAAGTATATACCATTTGGTACTTCTTTACCTGAATTATCTCTTCCATCCCAGGTCAGCTTGTGATGAGTGAGGAGGGAAGAGGGAAGAGGGAGAGTGCGGATGAGACGACCAGAAAGGTCGTAGATACGCACTGAAGAGTGAGAAGTGAAGGGCGAAGAGCGACCACCCCCATCACTCATCTCCCCTCTCTCTTCTACTACAATGGTTGTCCTTTCGCTAAACGGATTGGGTATGCACTTGATAGAGCTGTAATTGCTGTTCATTTGGCCATTATCTTCATCAATGTAATAACCAGCGTTAGGAGTATATAGTATTGCTCCACTATCTCCTACTGCCCAACCAATCTCATCACTTATAAAATACACACCCCGAAGATTCCAAGTAAATTGATGCTGCTGTCTATACCAGTATGCCCCTCCATCGCAGGTATACAAAATATTTCCGCTTTCCCCAACAGCCCACCCTAAATCTTCATTTCTGAAAAATAAATCTTCAAGATTCTTGCTTGTCTGGGAGTTCTGTTCGACCCAAGTACTTCCTGCATTCGTTGTGTGAAAAATGCTGCCACTATCACCAACTATCCAGCCAATACGTGGATTTACAAAGTATACACTATTGAGGTTATAGTCAACTCTATTCGATTTTACAAGTGAGTTTTTGAGATGGGGAGTATTATCATAGAGCGTACTATCTCCTATTCTTACTTTTTCCTCAATACCCGATGTCTCACCCCAGTGTAGTCCCCCGTCTTGTGTATGTATGACAATGCCATTGTCACCAACTACATATCCTGTGTCTCTATCAGTAAAACATGCGTCTGAAAGTAGTTTTTGTACCCCAGAAACCTGTGGCTCCCAGTATTCGCCTCCATTTATAGTATTTAGGATTAAGCCAGAGTCACCAACTATCCAACCTGTAACTGAATCAATCAAACAAAAACTCATTAGATTCAAATCTGTGCCTGAATTCTGGGTGTTCCATGTGCTGCCAGCATCTATTGTATGAAATATAGAACCTGAATCTCCAACTATCCACCCTTTTAAAAAGTCAATAAAATATACGGAGTTAAGATTCTTAGAAGTGAAGTGGTACAAGGTATCCCAGTTATCTCCTCCATCCTCTGTGAATACTGTTGCTCCGCTATCTCCCACTGCCCATCCTTTTTTGCTATCAATGAAGCAAACACTATTTAAATCATCCCAAATTCCGTATCTCTGCTCATCCCAATCACTGCCACCATTTACAGTATGTATAATTCTTGTACGCTCACCTACTGCCCAACCTGTGTTTTCGTCTACAAACTGAACACCAAATAAATATTTTGGCTCTGTAAGATACTGCAGATTCCAGTTATTTCCGCCATCAGTGGTATTATACAAACCTGAGCTTCCCACTGCCCACCCCCTCAATGAATCAGTAAACATCACTCCACGCAAGGAATACGTGTTGATAGAATCCAGAAGTTCCCATGTATTACCACCATTTGTAGTATGTATCACTATACCCCTAAATCCCACTGCCCAGCCATTCAGTGAGTCTATAAAGTGTACGCCAAGGAGGGTTTTACTACCACCGTATGATTGAGTTTCCCAGTTATTTCCACCATCTGGTGTATGTAGAATTTTAGCGGAATCACCCATTATCCAACCAGTAATGGAATCAACAAAATAAACACTACGTAGACACGCACTCACTCGCAATAGCCCATCTTCCTCTATCCCAGAGATTTGTTCCCAGTTATTGCCACCGTCAGTAGTGTGCAAAATCCTACCGTTGTATCCTACTGCCCAGCCATTACAGGTATTGACAAAAAAAACATCAAAAAGCTCGTGATAGGTTCCAGGCCACTGGTCTAACCAATTCAGCCCCCCATCGTTCGTATGAAGAATTATAGTTCGTCCGCCACCGAGTCCTCCTACTATCCAGCCATTATTAGTGTCAATAAAATGAACACTTTGAAGCCAAGTTGTAGCCTCACAATCTTGCCTATACCAATCATTTCCACCATTTGATGTGTGTAATATGGTTCCCCCACATCCTGCTACCCAACCATTATTTGCATCTACAAAACTTACGCTAAGAAAACGAATTAGTTCAGGACTTTGCCTTAGCCATCCTTCTTGAGAATAGAATGCTGATGGCATTAATGCCAAAGCAAGTAATAAAATTTTTAACATTATTACTCCTTTTTATTATGAGAGAGATTTAATCATATATTAAATATAGCAAGATCGCTTATCAAAATGTCTATTTTGTTTTTATTAACTTTTGAGTTTCAGTGTGTTCACCAGCATCAAGTTTAAGAAAATATATACCATTAGGAGCCTTCTTTCCATTGTCATTTCTCCCATCCCAGGTAACTTCGAGAAAAGGGAAGGGAGAAGAGGGAAGAGGGAATGTGCGGACAAGACGACCTGAGAGGTCGTAGATTAGCAGTGAAGACCTTTGATTTTTGTCTGTGGTCTTTAGTCTTATGTCTATGGTCGTCCTTGCGCTGAATGGATTGGGTTTATTTTTCGAGACAAAGAACAAGGATTCTTGTGTGGTATCTGAGAACTCCGTTACACCCTCGGGACATACAGTTAATACAAGGTTGAAGCTATCCTTCACACCTGAGATATCAGAGACTGTTACGATTCCAATATAGAGACCCTCTTCCTGACCATCAGGGATGTTAACCACAACAGGTACAGCCTCATCGCTGCCAGATAGCAGTGTCTGAGAAATAGCGATAACTACTGAATCAATCGGTATCGAATACAGCGGATTATCAGCATGCTGGAGAACCGTTGATACGGCGGCTACATCAAGGAGATCAGCATTACCAAACATATCAGGGTCTGCGTTCATCGCAGGAGAGTTCGGGTTGATAGCCAGGAAGTTTCCCGTGGGCGATGCGCCGGGTATACCACTAAGTTCCATGGTATTGAAGAAAAGGGAGAGAGCATTGTCGCATATATCAAGGTCATAAGAAGGGTTGACTGTGATGTTTATACCAATGGTTCCCAATGGATAACCATCGTCATCCTTGACTGTCACCATCCCGGTATAGGTAGCTGCATAGGTTCCAAATGGCACTTCAACATGAACCTCTACGTCAGCAGATGCCGTCATCGCAAGCGTACCTATAGATGTGGGCTCAAATGAGACCTTCTCATCGGGTATGATGTGTTCTGCATCGAAGTAGAGGTCGGTCACCTCAAAGACGATGTTATCAAGGTCTGCGTTGCCGTCGTTGGTCACGGTGAAGGTGTCTATAGCAGTAACGCCATGATCAACCGTCTGATCAAGCGTACCGGTCAGCGATATAGACTCAAAAGGAGCAACGATCAAGTTTACAAAGAAAGAGTCGCCAGTCTCATCCTCTCCAGGCGATGTCAGGTGTACCATTCCTTCATACAAGCCCGTAATCTGGCCATCTGGTATCTCTACCTTG
>CAZRTU010000183.1:0-4348 GCA_964603075.1 uncultured bacterium | reverse complement strand
GACCAACCCTGCCTCTTATCAACTCAAACTCAGTCTTAAACCTTGCACCCTTACCCAATTTGACTGAAGCCTTCGGGTATACCTTTACTCCACCATATTCACCGTGGATATGTTTTTCCAGATAGGAGTACTGCGCACCCTCGCCTATATTGATATTAGCGTCCATTATGTGCTGTACGTCAACCGCATTCGGGAATACACAGTGTGCCAGGATTGATATCCTTGAATTCTTGCCTGCATTAACTTTCATGCCAATTCGCTGAATCCCTTTCTCGGGTATGACCCCGAAACAGAGATGAACGGTCTTAGCTATTACTGCACCATCCTCTACATTGATAACGGCATCTATACCTTCCTTAAGTTCTTTTATGTCAACGGAGAGTCCTGGCACTGCTCTCAGACCCAAGACCTTATTCTCATTGATAACGACGTGCGCAACTTCGGGGTCCTTTAAAATCTTCCTTTCCGTCTCTATATTGTTATAAAGCGTATCTATCAAATCTTCAGACTTTCTCATTTTCCACCTCCAACAGCACTCTCAATTGGTTTATTCTTGTGATCGCATGGAATACATCTACCTTTGAAATATTCCTCGATCTTCTCAAGGTTACCCTTATCTATAAGTTTTCCGCAGCAGATTAAAAAGGCATGTTCTGCCTGCCTTAGGACTGCCAGACTGTGGGTAATTAGAATAATAGTTGTTCCGCTCTTCTTTAAGACCTTAACTGCCTCAAATATTCTATTAATGGATTCTATGTCTATACCTGAATCGGGCTCGTCAAGAATGGCAAGCTTCGGTTTCCGAGCAAGGATTGAAGCAAGTTCGATTTTCTTCCTCTCTCCCCCACTGAGGGTCTTGTCTACAGCCCTGTTCAGATAGTTATCGGGATCAAGCCCAACCTCCCTGAGAACTCTCCTTAAGCTCTCCATACCCTTATTCTTTGACGATGCCCTTATAAAGTCCTTGACAGTAAGTCCTTCAAACCTTGCAGGCTCCTGCCAGGCAAGGGTTATCCCCTTCCTTGCCCGTTCGTCAACACCAAGGTCCAGGATCGATTCTCCCTCAAATAGGATATCGCCTTCTATTTTCCTGTAACCAGATAGCCCCATTATGGTATAGGCAAGCGTCGACTTTCCCGCACCATTCGTACCCACCACTGCATGGACGTGCCCATCCCAGAAACCTATGTTTAGACTATCCAGAATCCTATTGCCGTTAAGCGTAAGACTCAGATTCTTTACCTGTAGAATGTTCATATAAACCCCCGTATTTATTAACTATGTAAAGAGATTTATCCCTGCAATTCCCTTAGTCTTTTTTTAACATCCTCAATATGACCTTTGACCCTAACATTCCGCCATATCTCTCTTATCTTACCCTCTGGGTCAATTAAAGTAGAAGTAGGGCAAGGCTTCAGCCTTGCGATAAGCAAACCTAAAGGGCTACCATACATTCACATGATTATTTTATCGTTTTAGCATCTATTAGAAAACAAGATTATAGATATACCCCAGTATTATTATCTGGGGAACTGTAATGACGGGTAGCCAGGTGGCAGCCTTTCTCCCGATGTTTGTCCAGATTAGACCTATCTCCGTATAATCTGTCGCTACACCTGCCATCAAGAAGATAAAGCTGTTTCCAAATGCCCTGGTCTGATTGAAAATCTCAAAAGCAAGGGGAGAGCTGCCCTCTGAACAAACCTCAATAATGGTCGCAAATGCCAGTGTTACAATCAATCCTATAAAGGTTGGGCCCATGAAATTCATGAAGAAGTTATGGGGTACAAATGCCCTTGCAAGGGATGCCATTATCATACCTATCAAAAGCCACCATAGAACCATCTTGGCAAGAGACCATGAACCCACCAATACACCCTTTACACCTTCCAGCATACTCCCGTATGAGAATGCGTATCCTTTCCATCTTCTCTTTATATCCTCTATTATCGAAAAATCTGTTAATATGGGTGTATCCTCTCCTCTTATACATTTATTGCACTCCACCAACCCCTTCTTCTCCAGCAACAGATAAATCAAACCCGTTGTCGTTGCAATGAAAAGAGCAGACAAAACGATAAATATTGCCTTCAGTCCAAAGAAACCAAAGAGGAGCACTGTTATGGGTAGGTTAGCCCAGGGAGAGGCAAGAAGAAAGGCTATTACGGCAGATGTACTTGCCCCTTTCTTATATAGTTCAATAGAAATAGCAAGGATTCCGTGTGAACAGGCACTCATAATGAAACCAAAGATTATAGAGTAAAGTATGGTTCGCTTTCTGTGCCTGGAAAGATATTTTTCGATGTACACCCTCGGTATAAAGTAATCTATTAAGCCACCCACTATAAACCCAAGGAGTACTGCCCACCATATCAGTTTCAGGTAAGCAATAAAGGCTTCAAAATAGGGTCTCAGAAAGGGAACAAAATAACCCACTAACAATAATACAACAGATATCGCTAAGACTACGAAGATTCTTTCCTGATACCATCTCTTCACATTTACTGTACAGGAAACGCATCTTTCAGGTGGGATACTATGTTCCTTTTCGTACTTTGTTATACAATGCTGTGAGCAAAAATAATGCCCGTGTGCCTCGATCTTGCCCTCCATCCCGCAGATTGGACATCTCTCAGCCATAGAGCCTTCACCTCCTGAAAGCTTTAGAAATTCTTGAACCTATCGCTGGAAATACCGCATACCGGGCACTTCTCTGGAGGAGAACCAACATGTGTGTAGCCACACAGACTGGGCATATATACATCTCATCAAGCTGGATGTCTTTGCCGCCGAGGACCTCCCTTTTCGTATCCTTATACAACCTAGAATGTATCCTCTCAGCCTCAAGAGCATAGTGTATAGATAATTGTGCTCCCCTCTCATTCTGTAGCTTTGCTACGACATCAAAGGCAGGATACATCTCTTCAACTTCATAGTCCTCACCGTCTATACAGGTCTGGAGATTCTCTACGGTCTTTTTTAGCAATCCAAGATTCCTTGCGTGGTTTGATGCATGTACCTTTTCTGCAAAGGCAATCGCCTTGAAAAGTCTCGCCACATTAGATAACCCTTCTTTTTCTGCAATCTCGCTGAAAACAATATACTTCATATGTGCCATTGATTCTCCTGCAAATGCCTCCTGTAGAGCCTTCTCTGTCATCTTTCTCATATTACCTTCTATTATTAATAAAAGTATTGTCAAAAATTTAACCACAGACCCGTCTTATGTCGGGCAGGGAACACAGAGGGCTCAGAGCATTTTTGAATTTTGATTCCTAACTGCCGCTGTGTCTTTGCGCGAAGATAATTTCTCGCCAAGCTCGCAGAGCCCGCTAAGGAAAATAACTTCTTTTTCAAAGTCTCTTAAAGTCCCTGTTATAAATCTTTGCGCCTCTGCGTGAGATCAGTTCCCATCCGTTTCAACCGAAGCTATTTTTGTATATTATCTCTTCCAAAGGCTTCCTCTCGGGTCTTTTTCTCTCCGTCTTTGTCTGCTTGTCAGTAAGAAGAGGATTTATTTCCCTGGAATGTTTACCGACTATTACCAGGGTAACTACCTTCAGATCATCTGGTATGTTAAGGATTTCCCTGACCTTTTTCGGGTTGTATCCTGCAATGGGATGTGCAACAAGTCCAAGCTCGGTAGCCCTCAATATCATGAACGCTGTAGCCAGACCCGTGTCAAAGAGAAAATATTCTCTATCTTTGATTACACAGTCGAATTCTTTCTTGCTCAATACGGCTACAATCATCGATGCTCTGTGTGCCCACTTATTACCCTCTGATAGGGCATCTCTCATCTGATTTAACCTCTCTCTATCATAAACGAAAACATATCTCCAGGGTTGGTTATTGAAACACGAAGGCGAGAGTTGGGCGCTCCTCGCCAGCTCTTCTATCAACTCCTCGGTGATATTCACAGGCTCAAGAGAGCGATAAGCCCTTCTCTCTTCTATGGAATCCTTCACATCCATGATGGCACTCCATTTTAAATTTTCCCCCTCGAAATATCGTCAATCTACTTTCCCTTACGGTGCAGTTTAAACAATCTTCTATAAATTCGTTTTTGCCTGCTTATCTTCGGTGGGAATATACCCTCGCTGACAAATCTAACATCCTCAATTGAGTAGAAGGCCTGAGGGTTCAACTTTCTTATCACATTTATCACTTCTCTTAAGTTAGTACGTCTAACAACCGTGAAGAGAACCATTACATCCCCATAAGCTCCCTCTGCGTTAACGCGGGTAACGCCATAGCCTTTGAATTGAAGAAAGTTTATCAACTCTGTTGCATCCGACTGCGTTATTATTCGCACCAGAACCATACCTATTGACAGTTTTTCTTCTAT